>CBDULG010000227.1:0-5285 GCA_965367985.1 uncultured Rhodocyclaceae bacterium | reverse complement strand
TCGGTGGCCGTCATGCCTTCGTGAAGCACGATCACGGCGTGCACAGCTTCGCCCCATTTCTCATGCGGAACACCGATCACCGCGACATCCTTCAAGTTGGGGTGGTCGCCGAGCAGGTTTTCCACTTCGGTTGGATAGACGTTTTCGCCGCCGCTGACGATCATGTTGCTCTTGCGATCGGCCAGATTGTAGTAGCCGTCTTCTGTCCGTCGGGCCATGTCCGACCGAGCACTAGGCGCCACGAAACACTTCAGCGGTCTTCTGCGGCAGCTTCCAGTAGCCATGAAACCCGTACGGCGTGAACGAATAGAGTTCGCCCACCTCGCCCTCGGTGACTTCCTCGCCGTTCTCGCCAAGCAGCCGTATGCGCGCCGAGCCGGTCAGCTCGCGGCCGAGGGAGCCGATGCGTTCGAGCTGCGCTTCGGGCCGCAGCACGGTCACCCAGCCGGCTTCGGTCGAGCCGTAGCCCTCGAACAGCCGCGAGTTGGGAAACTGCGCCATGATCGCCAGCTTAGTTTCGCGGCGCGCCAGCGCCGACGAGATCAGCAGTTGGGTCACGCTGTCGCCGCGGTAGCGTACTTTCACCGCATGAAGTTCGCCGCATGCGCTGGCGCTTCAGAATTCGGCGAGCCCGTGGATTCCGTGCAAATCGCCCGCGTCTGCGGCATATTGGGGCGGATAGCCGCTTCCGACGGTGAATGACGATCCGCTGACAAGGAGATCGCAATGGCAACTCTGAGCTTTCACGGCGCAGCACAGGAGGTCACCGGTTCCTGTCATTTGGTGGAGTCGCCGGCGCTCGGGCGCGTGCTGCTCGACTGCGGACTTCATCAAGGCGGCGATGCGCTCGATCGGGAACTCGAGGCCTTGTTTCCTTTCGATCCGCGTTCGATCGACGCGCTCATCCTGTCGCACGCCCATCTCGATCATTCCGGTCGCTTGCCGATGCTGGTGCGCCAGGGCTTCGGCGGCCCGATCCACTGCACCGAGGCGACAGCGGATCTCTTGGAGCTGATGCTGGAGGATGCGGCCGGCCTCTACCTGCGCGATCTCGAGCACGAGAACCTGCGGCGCAAACGCAGCGGCAAGCGGGCGCGCAAACCCGCCTACGGCAAGGCGGACGTACGCGAGGTACTCAAGCGCTGCCGCCCGCACGCTTACGGTGAGAAGGTCCGCGTCGGTACCGATGCCAGCGTGCGTTTCCATGATGCCGGGCACATTCTTGGTTCGGCCATCGTCGAATTGACGCTGATGGAAAAATCACGCAGCAAGACACTCGTCTTCTCGGGCGATCTGGGCAAGCGCGACTCGGTGTTGATGAACGATCCAGCCGTGCTCACGCATGCTGACCTGGTACTCATGGAAGGCACCTATGGCGACCGCAACCATCGTTCCATGGACAACACGCTCACCCAGCTGGCAGAGGTGCTCAAGGCCACCTGGGCGCGGCGTGGCAATGTGATGATTCCGTCGTTTGCGGTCGGCCGCACGCAGGAACTCCTGTTCCACCTCGGCCACCTGCATCAGCGCGGTGAACTGGATGGCTGGCAGGTGTTTCTCGACAGCCCGATGGCGATCGAGGCGACGCGCCTGTACGACCGCTGGATCGGCCTGCTCGACCGTGACGACGTCAAACGCATTCAGCGCAGTCACAGCGCGTCGATCGAACATTTTCTGCCCAGGCTGATGTGCACCGTCAGCACCGAGGATTCGATGGCGATCAACCGCATCAAATCCGGCGCCATCATCATTGCGGGGAGCGGCATGTGCACCGGCGGGCGGATTCGCCACCACTTCAAGCAGCGCATCTGGGACGCGCGCAACACCCTGATCTTCATCGGCTACCAGGCGCGCGGCACGCTCGGCCGCATCCTCGTCGACGGCGCGCGCCATATCAAGTTGTTCCGCGATGACTTTGTCGTCAAGGCGCGCATCGAAACCCTCGGCGGTTTTTCTGCGCATGCGGATCAGGACGCGCTGGTGGACTGGCTTGGCAAGTTTGAAAACGCGCCGCGTGCGGCGCTGGTTCATGGCGAACCCGAGGCGCTTGACGCCCTTTCGCAACGTCTGTGGAAGGACAAGCAGATCGAAACCGAGATCCCGGTTCGGGGTCAGAGCATCGCGTTCTAGACGACCCACGTGCATCTCGCAATACGGAGACCGGCAGCCGGAGCGCAGGTCGTACCGTTGCGAGCGCGTCGAGTTTCAGTCGAACGTCGCGAAGCCCAACGCATGGGTGGCAGTGAAGCGACTTTACCTTCACCGCACGTCCTATTTGCGCACGCGTTGAAGGTTTGCAGCGGCAGCCAAGCCCGCCATCCCGCGCCAGGGCATTTCGGGGTGTGCTTCACGAACCGCCTCCGGCATATGCGTGGCGGCTGATTCAGTCCCAAGCTATCCGGACCGGCGACATCTAAGCGTTATTTCGGTTTACTGCGGGCGAGAAATTCGAGTGCACGTTTTTTCTTCACCGTTCAGGCTCCGTTCACCCGTCTCCGTTGACGACTCAATAGCCGCCGTCGGGCGCGCGGCCGAGAACGCTGTTCACTTGGGAGACCCCGTCCAGCGTAGCCCGATTGCCCGACATGCCGACGCGCTGCCCCGGCAGCGGCTTACGCGTCAGGCCATCCAGAGCCGTTCGAGATTCTCGAAGCCCCACGCGCTCGGGTCTTCGATGCCGGCAAGCGCTTCGCGGCAGTCTGGCGAGGAGAGATCGACGGTGTGCTGTTCGACGGGCGTGCGGGTCTTCGCGCAATGAAAAACCAGAATTTTCGGCGTCAGCAGGGACGTCGGATTTTGCTCGATGATCACCGCGAGTTTGTCGCGCTTGGTGCGCACCAACGCACCGACCGGATAGATGCCGACGCTGCGCACGAAGGCCTGAAAGATTTTTTCGTCGAAATGCCCTTTCCAGGTGGCCATCTGGCGGATCGATTCGGCCGGATCCCAGCCTTTCTTGTAGGGGCGGTCGGAGGTCACGGCGTCGTACACGTCGCACACTGCGCCCATGCGTGAGAGCAGACTGATTTCATCGCCCTTGAGTCGTTTCGGATAGCCATTGCCATCGTACTTCTCATGGTGGTGGAGGGCGATGTCGAGTGTTGCCTGGCTGGCCTCGCCGCCTTCCTTGAGCAGGTTCCAGCCGGCCTTCGGGTGCGATTTCATGATGGCGAATTCTTCGTCGGTGAGCTTGCCCGGCTTGTTGAGCACCTCGAGCGGCATCATCGCCTTGCCCAGGTCGTGCATCAGCCCGCCGATCGCCGCGTCGCGCACTTGTGCCTCGTCCAGCTTGAGACGGCGGGCCAGTGCGATCATCAATGCGCACACCGCCACCGAATGCATATACGTATAGGTGTCGTGCGTCTTGATACGGGCGACGCTGATCAGCGCGTTGTCGTGGCGCATCACCGAGGCGGAGATCTCTTCGACCAGCGGCATGGCGTCGCCGATCTTCACCGCTTTGCCCATGCGCGCATCGTTGAACATGCCGACCATTTCGGATTTGGCCTGATCACACAGCTTTTTCGCGTTTTCCACTTCGGCACGCATCGAGGTTTTCTCACCGCCCGGAATGCGCAGGAATTTCGCTTTGGCGGCAACGGCAGCCTGCGGCGCGGCTTCTGCAGGCGCGGGCTGGGGTGTTTCGCCCGCACGCTCGGGCGTTTCCGCTTCGCATTCCGGCGCGGCGGCCGCGGGTTCTGCCTCAGTTGTCTCCGCTGTCTCGGCTGGCCCTGCCTCATTCAACGCGGGCGCCGCGGCATCTTCAGTCGCGGATTCGATATCGAGCCCCTTGCCGGTGTCGATCCACACCTCTTCGATGCGCTCACTGACGATCGTGTCGATGTCCTTGGCGTCCTTGATCAGAAAACTGCTTGTCAGAAAGGGGTGTTTCATCCACGAAACGCCCAGTTTGTGGATGAACATGCCCTGACGCAGTTGATGGGATTCGATCTTTCGTATCATGTGTCTTCAGTGCATGGAATTTGGGGAATGGGAACCTCGACCTGCTACGGATTTTCTTACGGCGTTTTACGCGCGCCCTTTAAGGCGATCCGTGCCAATGATTTCTGCAATCCGTTCATGACCCATTGGCACCGCGTTACTGCTGACCGCTTCCACTCGCACGATCAGGACCGTCGGGTGCGGCAGGCTCGGACGAATCGGCACGGTGGTTGAACGACGCATGTACAACCGACCCACGGAAACGATGGCGAAATGAGAATTTCAACCGGAACGATCGCGCTACTCACCGCCATCGCCGTGCTCGCGGCCTGCGCGACCCGCATCGCCTCGCCGCCGGGCACGCGCACCACGGTGATTCTGGTCCGCCATGCAGAGCGCACGGCGATCACCAAGCAACTCACCGATGCGGGCCGCGCGCGCGCCCGCGATCTGCGCGATGCACTGGCCGATGAAAACGTTTCAGCGATCTACAGTCCTGACCTGTCGCGCAATATCGACACCGCACGGCCGCTCGCCGAGCATCTGCGGCAGGACATCACGGTGGTGCGCGGCGAGGTGGAAGCGCGTGCACTGGTCGACATCTTCCTCACACGCCACGCCGGCGGCACGGTGCTGTGGGTGGGCAATATGGACAATCTGAAATCCATATTCACCCGGCTGGGCGGCCGCGGCGAGCCCCCCGGTAATTACGATGACCTGTACCGGGTGACGGTCGACGACAAGGGCGCGACGCGTACCGAGCGCGCGCGATACGGCGCGCCGGTGCACTGAGTGACTTGCCATGCCGGCGGCTCAGGGATTCCGCCAGAAGGCGAATGACTGGAAGCGGTTACTCTGCCACCAGGCGCTTCGGCTCACCGCGTAACGAAAATTCTTCGTACCGGCCTGCGATTCGAGCGGCCGCAAGACCTCGTCCGCCGCATTGCGCCGAGCCTCGGCGCCCTCATGCTCCGGCACCACGGCGACGATATGGCCGCTGCGATTGAGATCGCGCCGCTTGGCGACGATCAGGCACACCTCGCCGGCATTCGCCGCCGCCTGCAGGGTGGTCAGATCGATCTCCCGATGCCAGCCGAAACGCGTGCCATGGTCTTCCAGCCAGTCATGCAGCGCGTTGGCGTTCACTTCGCGCACCGTCCGCGCGTACGCCACCTCGACCGCCTCGCCAGTCGCGATACGCATCAACGCTGGCCCGGTCCACCACACCCGCGGCAGATAGACGCCGGCCAGATAACACAGGTCGCTCGCGTACACGTCGCCGTAGGTGCTCCCCGAGCGCGACTGGTAGCGGCCGTGTGCCGGTGCCGGGCTGTCGAGGTAGT
>CBDULG010000226.1:0-5297 GCA_965367985.1 uncultured Rhodocyclaceae bacterium | reverse complement strand
CCGTACATGGCGATCGCCTACGCCAGCTTCGTCAGCCTGGTGTCGCTGGTGGTCTTCGCATTCGGCGTACCGGTGACCGGTTCGGTCAGTGCGCTGGCACTCGGTGCGGTGCTTTATGCGGGCTGCGCGACGGGTTTCGGCCTGCTGATCTCGGCCTTCGTCAACAGCCAGATCGCGGCGATTTTCGCCACCGCGATTCTGGCCATCGTGCCGGCGATCAACTTCTCCGGATTTCTCACGCCGGTGTCGACGCTGGGCGGCGGCGCGCATTTCATGGGCTTGTTCTTCCCCACCTCGTGGTTCCAGTCGCTCAGTGTGGGTGCGATCACCAAGGGGCTTGGCTTCGCCCAACTGGTGCCGAACATTGTCGTACTCGGCGTGATTGCCGTGGTGCTGTTTTCGGCGGCCGCGTTTTTCCTGCGCAAACAGGAAAAGTAGCCATGCTCGATCGTCTCGGCAATATTTTCCGTCTCGGCATCAAGGAATTGCGCAGCGTGCGCGCTGACCCGGTGCTCGTCGTCCTGCTGGTGTGGACCTTCACCTTTTCGATCTACGAAGTCGCCACCAACGCCAAGATGGAGGTCACCAATGCCTCGATCGCGATCGTCGACGAAGATCGCTCGGCGCTCTCGTGGCGCATTCAGGACGCTTTTCTGCCGCCGTATTTCAAACCCGCCGAGCGTATCGAGGCCGACCGCATCGACGCCGTGATGGATGCCGGCGAATTCATCTTCGTGCTCGTCATCCCGCCGCATTTCGAGGCCGATCTGCTGGCCGGCCGCAGCGCCGAGATGCAGTTGCAGGTCGACGCCACGGCGATGTCGATGGCCGGCAACGGCGCCACCTACGCGCAGCGCATTGTTGCGGCCGAGGTGCAGGATGCGCTGCGCGGGCAAAGCGTCTACGTTGGTTCGCCGGTCGAGCTGGTGGTGCGCGCGCGCTTCAATCCCAACCTCGACTCGGGCTGGTTCATGGCGGTGATGCAGATCGTCAACAACGTGACCATGCTGGCGATGATTCTCACCGGCGCGGCACTCATCCGCGAGCGCGAGCACGGCACCATCGAACACCTGCTGGCCATGCCGGTGAGTTCGTCGGAGATCATGATCGCCAAGGTATGGGCCAACGGCTTGATCATCGTCGTCGCCGCACTGCTCTCGTTGACGCTGATCGTCGAAGGACTGCTCGGCGTGCCGATCGCGGGTTCGAAGGCGATCTTCGCGCTCGGCACCGTGGTCTACCTTTTTTCGGTCACTTCGCTGGGCATTCTGCTCGCCACCGCGGCCGGCTCGATGCCGCAATTCGGCCTGCTGGCGATTCCCGTGTTCATCGTCATGAACCTGCTCTCCGGCGGCACCACACCGCTCGAAAGCATGCCGGCATGGCTGCAGACGGTGATGCAGGCGTCGCCCTCGACCCATTTCGTCGCGTTCTCCCAGGCGGTGCTGTATCGGGGCGCCGGGCTGGACATCGTGTGGCCGCAGATGATGGCGATGACGGGCGTCGGCGCGGTGTTTTTCTTCGGCGCGCTGGCGCGCTTTCGCAAGGCCATCGCGAGTTTTTCGTGATGTCGGCGCCGCGAAGCGGTTGCGGCTCGCGCAGCGTATTCTTCAGCTTCCTGGCGACACGGTGCCCGTTGAAAGGGAACCGTATGCTGGCGTTCGGAACAAATGTGGCGTGGATCTACTGTCGCTATTTGCGGTCGGGTGGCTGATGTGATGGTGCGGTCGAATTTTGCGCTCACGCGTATCCTGTACATTCCGTACGGCATATTGCTGGCGCTCTATCTTGCGGTGGTCGGTGGGGGCGGGTCATGGCTGTATTTGGAGGTTCGCGCTGTCGAAACCCGCTTGTTGATGAAGGAACTCGGCGCCTTGATCGGTCCGTTCGCCGAGCGACTGAGGGCAGGCGACGCGTTGGCGTCGATGCGCGAGCAGCAAGCGCGGTGGACGGCCGAAATCGAGGCTTTGTTCGTCACCGAGCCGGCATTGCGGCATGTATCGCTGCGCGGAACGGACGCCGGTTTCCGGGTCGATAATACGGGGTCCGGGCGCGCAGCCGTTCAGCTGGCACCGCCCCTCGCCGAGGATACCCGCCCGGCTACGGCCGATGATTCGCTGGATGTGCGCCTGCATTCCGAGGCCAACGCGCTGTTCGTGGTTCGTTACGACATGACGCCCGTGGGCAGTCCGCTCGTGCGGTTGGACTTCGCTTTCGATCGCCTGATGCTTCTCAATCGAATCGAAACGGGTGTCGCTTCGATCAAGCGTTCGATACTGCTCTTCGGTGTGGCGGGCTTGGCGAGCATCTTGATCGCGCTTGGCATCACCTTGATCGCGATGCGCACGACGCGAAAGCTCGAAGGCTACTTCCAGGAAATGTACCAACGCGCTTCGCTGACCGAAACAGCGGCTCAACTTGTCCACGACCTGCGCAATCCGCTGGCGGCCTTGCGTGCCAACGTCAAGGCGCTGTTGCTGTCTCCCGCACAGATTCCGCAGATCGTGGAAGAACTCGACCGGGATATCGTGACCCTCAACGACAAGCTGAGCGGGTTTCTCGATTTGACCCGCCAACGTGACGAGCGCACGGTAAGCGTCGACATCGCCGCGTTGATCGACGATGCCGTTCGCCTCGCCGAGCCCGTTCTTTCCCGCCACGGCCTGACGGCGCAGGTGACGGTAATGCCCGGCCTGCCGCGGCCGCACTGGCAGGCGGCGTCGGTTCGCGACGCGCTGCTGAACGTGATCATCAATGCGGCACAGAGTGGCCAGCAGCAGGGGGCCATCGAGGTGACGGCGCAGATGCAGGACGAGGTGGTCGAAATTTCCGTAGAGGATCATGGCCGCGGCATATCCGAAGCCGCCATGCCGCGCCTGTTCGACGCGTTCTTCACGACGCGCGATGATGGCACCGGGCTTGGCCTGGCCATCGTGCGCCGGATCGTTACCGCGCACCAGGGATGGGTGCGCGCGCAAAACCGTGCGGCCGGCGGCGCCCGCGTCGTGCTCTGCCTGCCACTGCAACGCAAGGAGCCGCCTCATTGGTGGAAGCGACTGAAGAAACCCTTCCCGACCTGACAGGACTTGCCCTGCTGGTGCTCGACGACGATCCGGGAATCGTGCGTAGCCTCATCCGTGTGCTCGAGCGCCTGGGCGCGAGCACATGGGGCGCCGGCAGCCTGCGCGAGGCGCGCCTTGCGCTGCACACGGCAACACCTGACGCGGTGCTTGCGGACCTGCAGCTGAAGGATGGCAGCGGCATCGACTTGTTGCCCGAGTTTCTCGCGTTGCATCCCGAGGGTGCGTTCTATGTCGTGACGGGGCATGGCAGCGTGGAGAACGCCGTTGATGCGTTGCGCCATGGCGCGCGCCACTACTTTGAAAAACCGGTCGATCCGATCGCGCTGGCGCGCTATCTCGCCGACGACCTCGCCGTGCAGCAGTCGAACAGCGCACTCGCAGCGGCGCTTTCACCCTACCTGGCGATTCGCGATCCAGTGATGATCGAGGCGCTCAGCGATCTGCCGCGTTACGCGCTCAGCGGCGAACCGGTACTCATCCAGGGCGAGACCGGCACCGGCAAGGAGCTGGTTGCGCGGGCGCTGCATGGCCTGGGCCCGCGTTGTCAGGGCCCCTTTGTCGCCGTCAATTGCGGTGCCATTCCCGACACGATGATCGAAGCGGAATTGTTCGGTTACGAGAAGGGCGCCTTTACCGGGGCCAACCGGCAGTATCGCGGCCGGTTCGAGCAGGCACATGGCGGCACCCTATTTCTCGACGAAATCGGCGAGATGCCGCCCGCGGCTCAGGTCAGCCTGTTGCGCGTACTTGAAGAGCGCATGGTGCATCGCATTGGCGGTGAGCGCGGGGTGAGCGTCGATGTGCGCGTGGTCGCGGCGACGCACCGACCGCTCGACGAGCGCGTCGAGGCCGGAATGTTCCGGTCGGATCTGCTGTTCCGCCTCAACGTCCTTATCGTCAAACTGCCGCCGCTGCGTGAGCGAACAGGTGATATCGAACTGCTGGCGCGTCGTTTCCTGGAGCGCAGCCTGTCCGACATGAAGCAGAACGGTCCGGCCCCGGCGCTGTCGCAGGAAGCACTGGCCCGGCTGGCCGGATACGCCTGGCCGGGCAATGTGCGCGAGTTACGCAATCTCATGGCGCGGCTCGCTGTGCGTTTGCCCGCTGGCGTGCAGGAGATCACCGCCGAACTGCTCGTGCCGGTCATGCCCGACAAGGGAAAGCGCACAGTCGATCGCAGCGCAGGCGTGGTGATACCGCGAGGCACCACGCTGGCCGATGCAGAATGGCTGTTGATCGATGCCGCGCTCAAGGAGGCGGACTATAACCGCAGCAAGGCGGCCAAACTGCTGGGCATCGGCGAGCGCACCCTGCGCCGCAAGCTCAACGCGCACTGACTGCGGCCGGTGGCCACCGCCTTGGCGGCGCTGCACCGGCGCATCGCGAGCACCCGAAACGCATGGCGTCGCGATCCGGCCAGTCTGGCCGTATCGCCTTTCCACATTCGGCCATTTTGGCCGGTCGCAGCGTTTTGAGTGCGCTTCACGCCGGAGTGCACGGCTGGCGGGCCGCAGAATGGGCGCGTCCAATTGGCGTTTTGAGGGGTCGATTCGACGGCCGAAATCTGGCACACGATTTGCATTGTGCGATGCAAGAGTGTGCGTGACCCGAGTGGTTACGTGGTTGTGTGATTTCGAAAGGAGGAATGAAAATGGTTGGTTACCTGACCGGTTTCGATAACGACGTTTTCGACGAATTCGAACGCCTGCGCCGTCAGATGGACCAGTGGTTCGGCTATAGCGACGGGCCGCGGAGCATCCGGTCGTCGGCGGGTGGGGCGTATCCCGCGATCAATGTCGGTGCATCCGCAAAGCAGGTCGACGTTTACGTCTTCGCCCCGGGGCTCGACTCAAAGAGTATCGACGTGTCCTTGCAGCAGAACCTGCTCACCGTCTCGGGTGAGCGCAACATCGAGCTGCCCGAGAACGCGCAACCCTATCGGCGCGAACGCTTCCGCGGCAGCTTCCGGCGCGTCGTCACTTTGCCCGAGGACGTTAACCCCGACAAAGTGCAGGCGAGCTATCGCGACGGTGTGCTGCATGTTGTCGTGCAACGTCGCGAGGAACTGCAGCCTCGCAAGATCGAGGTGAAGGAAGTGGCAACCCATGCCTGATAACGGTTACTGAAAGGAGATTCGACGATGAGTGAAAGCAAGGAAGTACAGACCCGCGAGTCAAGCGATCTTCAGCGCAGCGAGGCAAGCCAGCGCGAAGC
>CBDULG010000225.1:0-5347 GCA_965367985.1 uncultured Rhodocyclaceae bacterium | reverse complement strand
CCGATGAGCTTCTCAAGAACGACCGCAGACTGCGTCAGCTTGAGCGCATCGCCGTCCTCGAGATTGCGTTCATCGCCGCCCGGTTCGAGACCGATATACTGCTCACCGAGCAAACCGGAGGTGAGAATCTCGCCGATGGTGTCACGCGGGAAGGCGTAATCAGTGTTGATGGCCAGCTTCACCAGCGCCTCGAAGCGCTCACTGTCGTAACTGATATCGGCGACCCGACCGACCACGACGCCGGCCACCTTGACGGGCGCACGCGTTTTCAGTCCGCCGATATTTTGAAAGCGCGCCTCGATCGTATAAGTATCGGAAAAGCTCGCCGCCGAAAGGTTACCGACCTTGAGCGAGAGAAACATCAGCGCGGCTGCGCCAATCAACACAAACAGGCCGACCCACAGGTCTAGCGTACTACGGCTCATGATTAGCCCCGGAACATGAAAGATGTCAGTACGAAATCGAGCGCCAGGATGGCCAGCGCCGACGTGACCACGGTGCGCGTGATGGCGCGCGAAACGCCCTCGGCGGTCGGCTCGCAGTCGTAGCCTTCGAATACCGCGATCAGCGACACCGCCACACCAAACACCACGCTCTTGATCACCCCGTTGAGGATGTCGTAACGAAAATCGACGGCCGCCTGCATCTGCGACCAGAAGGCGCCTTCATCGACGCCGATGAATGGCACGCCGATCAGCCACCCGCCCAGTATGCCCATGGCAGAGAAAAGCGCGGCCAGTATCGGCATCGAAATCACCCCGCCCCAGAAGCGCGGCGCGGCCACGCGGGCGATCGGATTGACCGCCATCATGTCCATCGCCTTGAGCTGTTCGGTGGTCTTCATCAGGCCGATTTCGGCGGTCACCGCCGAACCGGCGCGACTGGCGAACAGCAGCCCCGCCACCACCGGGCCGAGTTCGCGCGTCAGCGACAGCGCCACAAGCACACCGAGCGCCTCGCTCGACCCGTAGCGCTGCAGTGTTTCATAGCCCTGCAGGCCGAGCACCAGGCCAACGAAAAGGCCCGACACGAGGATGATCAGCAAGGAGAGCACGCCGCTGAAGTACACCTCGCGGATCGTCAGGTGTACGCGGGTCAGCGACTGGCCGGAATAGCGCAGCAGGAGGAACAGGAAGCGCGTGGCAAAGCCCAGCCGCCACACGCCATTTGTCACCAGGGCGCCGAGGCTGCGGATCATCCTGCATCTGCCATCATGAAATCCTTCTCGAGCGGCTTGGCCGCCACATGGAACGGCACCGGACCGTCGGCTTCGGCATTCACGAATTGATACACGAACGGATCTTTCGAGGCGCGGATTTCTTCGGGCGTGCCTTGCGCGACAATGCGTCCTTCCGAAACGAAATAGACGTAGTCGACGATTGCCAGCGATTCGTGCACGTCGTGTGTCACCAGGATCGAAGCCGCGCCGAGTGCGTCGTTGAGACGGCGAACTAGCTGGCCGACGATGCCCAGCGAGATCGGATCGAGACCGGCGAAAGGTTCGTCATACATAATCAGCATCGGATCGAGGGCTACTGCCCGCGCCAGCGCAACGCGCCGCGCCATACCGCCGGACAGTTCCGCCGGCATGCGGTCGTAGGCACCGCGCAGCCCCACCGCCTGAAGCTTCATCAACACCAGATCACGGATCAGCGCGTTGGGCAGATTGGTGTGCTCGCGCATCGGAAAAGCGACGTTCTCGAACACCGTCAGGTCGGTAAATAAGGCACCAAACTGGAAAAGCATACCCATGCGGCGGCGCAGCGCATACAGCGTAGTCGTATCGAGATCTTGCAGCGTCTTGCCGGCCACGCGGATGTCGCCGCCAGCGGCCCGCAACTGCCCGCCGATGAGGCGCAGCAGTGTTGTTTTTCCGCTACCACTGCCGCCCATGATTGCTACGACCTGTCCCGCGCGTACGCTCAGATCGACACCGCGCAGGATTTTGCGCTTGCCATAGGCGAAGCGCACATCGCGCAATTCCACCAGCGATTCTGCTTGCTCCCCGCTCACTTCACTCCCCACGCCGCGACTAAACGAAGCATTCTAGCAGAGCGGCGGCGCGGAACAGGTGAATGCGGCGGCGCATCACGGCGGCGCACGCACCACGATTCGGCTACACTCGGCGCGTACCGTTCGCCCGCAGTGTCATGTCACCCAAAGCCCACCTGCTCATCGTCGATGACGACGCGCTGATCGTCGAATCGCTCAGCCTGCTGCTGGCGTCAGACTTCACGATCAGTTCGGCGCCGACGCGAGCGCGCGCCATCGAGTTGCTGCGCTCGCTCGCCGAGCCGCCGGCACTGGCACTGGTCGACCTCGGCCTGCCGCCCACGCCGCATCGGCCCGATGAAGGCTTCGCACTGATTGGCGACCTGCTCGCCCATGCGCCGCAAATGCGCATCATCGTGCTGTCCGGCCAGAGCGACACCGGCAACGCGCGCCGCGCCCGCACACTGGGCGCGCTCGAATTTGTCGCCAAGCCCGCCGATCCAGGGCATTTGCACCAGGTACTGCGCAGCGCCCTGGATGCCGGCGTGGCCGCCGGCGCGGGCGGCCTGCTCGGCGAAAGCGCGACCATCGTCGAGCTCAAGGCACGTATCGACCAATACGCCGACGCCCCCTTTCCGATACTCATCGAAGGCGAATCGGGCGCCGGCAAGGAACGCGTCGCGCAGCGCCTGCACTCGGCCAGCGCACGGCGCGCAGCCCCGTTTCTCACGCTCAACTGCGCGGCCATCGCGCCGACGCTGATAGAAGCCGCGCTGTTCGGCCATGCGCGCGGCGCCTACACCGGCGCCGCCAGCGAGCGTGCCGGCTACTTCGAAGAAGCCGGCGACGGCTGCCTGCTGCTCGACGAGATCGGCGAACTGCCGCTCGAACTACAACCCAAACTGCTGCGCGTGCTCGAGAACGGCGAATTCCAGCGTGTCGGCGAGACCCGCACACGCACCAGCCGTGCGCGCGTGCTCGCCGCCACCAACCGTGACCTGCAGGAAGAGATCCATGCCGGGCGCTTTCGCGAAGATCTTTACCACCGCCTGAGCGTATTCCGCGTCCAGGTGCCGCCGCTGCGCGCCATGGGCGACGACCGTCTGCTGCTGCTCGACCACTTCCGCCACCAGTTCGCGCGTCAGAGTGCGCAAGCCGCATTTACCCTGAGCGAGGCCGCCCAGGCGCGCTGGCAGGCCTACCATTTTCCGGGCAACGTGCGCGAGTTGCGCAACATCGTCATTCGCCTGCACACCAAATATCCCGGCGAGGTGGTCGACGCGGCTGCGCTGGCCGACGAGTTCGACCGCCGCAGTCCGCTCGAAGAGCAGCGCCCAATCGAACCACCGCCCGCGCCGGATGCCTTCGAAACACTGGTCGCCAGCGCCACCCGCACACTGGCGCAGAACAAGGATTTCCGCCTCGAAGAGGCGATGCGGGAGCATGAGCGCGGCTTTGTCGAGGCGGCGCTGCGCATGGCGGACGGCAATGTGAGCCGCGCCGCGCGCCTGCTCGGCATCAATCGCACCACACTGTACAACCGCATCGAAACGCTCGGCCTGGCACGCACACCGGACGTCGACGCGCCAACCGGCTGAACGATCCGTGTATCTCGAGCATTTCGGCCTGCGCGAAGCGCCCTTCCGGCTTACGCCTTTGAGTGACTTCTTCTTCACCGGGGCGCGCCGCGGTGCGACCGTCGAAGCGATCATGTACGCCGTCGAGCACGAAGAGGGCATCGTCAAGATCAGCGGAGAAGTGGGCACCGGAAAGACCATGCTGTGCCGTGTGCTCATCGAGCGCCTGCCCGACTCCACCGACACGATCTACCTCGCCAACCCCTCACTCGACCCTGGCGATTTGCTGCGCACGCTGGCCACCGAACTCGGGCTGACGCTGACCGGCGAGCCTCGCGGCGCCATGCTGCCGGCCATCCAGGAGGTGCTCATCGCGCGCCATGCGGCCGGGCGCCGCGTGGTGCTGATGATCGACGAAGCGCACGCCATGCCCAAGGCCTCGCTGGAGCAGGTCCGCCTGCTCTCCAACCTCGAAACCGGCCGCCACAAATTGCTCCAACTCGTGCTGTTCGGCCAGCCGGAACTCGATACGCTGCTCGCCGCGCGCGACATGCGCCAATTGAAAGACCGCATCACCCATCACTTCCGCCTCGCTCCGCTGAGCGCCGCCGACGTCACCGATTACCTCGACTTCCGCATGCGCACGGCAGGCTACCGCGGCCCGGCAGTGTTCAGCCCGGCGGCTACACGGCGCATCGCCCGCTACTCCAGTGGACTCACGCGCCGCATCAACGTGCTCGCCGACAAGGCCTTGCTGGCCGCGTACACGATGAACATGCATGTCATCAACCCGAGTCATGTGCGCACCGCCGCAATCGACGCCGAGTACCTCGGCCGCCGCCAAACGCGCCCGCCCTGGTGGCTGGTCGCGGGTCTGTTCGCCGCCGCCGGGGTCATCGCCTGGCAGCAACTTCGCACGCCGTCCGGCACGCCGGCGGGCGCAGCGCGCGAACCCGCTGCGCCCAAAGTCACTGCGCCGGCCGTTCCCGCTCAGCCGCCCGCCGCCCAGGCGCCCCCAGGGGCAGCGACGGCCGAGCGCGCGCGCAGCACACCGGATGCCGCGGCAGTGAGCAAGCCAACATCGCTGTCACGCGGCGCGGACAGGCGTGAGGCAGCGCCGGCGATCAAGCCTGTGGCAGAGCGTGTCGTCGCAGCGGCTACGGCGCGCCCTGCCGGCACGCCAACGGGATCCCGGCGAGCCGAGGCGCCGGCGCGCATGACGCCGGCAAGCGCCGACCTTGCCCAGCCCGGCGCAGCGCCCGCCGACGAACCCGCATCCGCGGCCGCCGCAACGACCTTCGATGCACGCTTTGGCCCGCTGGCCAACGCAGCGCTTGCGGCGCAGGCGCGCTGGATGGAAAGCGCCGCCGACGATACCTGGTTCATACAGTTGCACACCAACACCGGTATCGATGCTGCCGGCCTCGAGCGTCAGATCGGAGACACCCAGGCGGCGCTGCCCGGCGAGCAGATTCGCCTCTACAGCGCGACGGTCGGCGAAAACACACGCACCGGCGTCATCGTCGGCAGCTTCAACAGCGAACGCGAGGCGCTCGCCGCGATCAGCGCCTTGCCGGCGCAATTCCGCGCCGCCGGTGCCTATGTGCGCCAGGCGCGGCGCCTGCGCCACCAGCGTGAGGTCGGCATTGCCGACGCCGAAGCCGCGCTCATCGTTACCGCCGACGAAGCGCCGCGGGGCGGGCGCAACACGCCGCTCAAGACCAATGTCGACAAGGCCCGCGCCACCTGCGGCGACGTGCCGGCGCTGGTGGTCGAAC
>CBDULG010000224.1:0-5360 GCA_965367985.1 uncultured Rhodocyclaceae bacterium | reverse complement strand
CCGTCGATGACCTTGCTGAGCGTGCGGCGAATGATGTCCTGCGGAATCTTGGCGCGATCTTCCGCCCAGTCGGTTTCCATCACGCCGATTTCCGGTGCGTCTACGTTGAGCACGAAACCCAGTTCAATCCAGAAATTGCGGATTTTCGGCCAAAGATCTTCCGGCCTATCGGCGACCACCAGCCAGCGCTGCGAACCCGCGCGCTCGACGCGCATGGCGGATTCCTGCGGCAAGACCTCGCGCGTTTCGCCGGCGCCGGTGCGCACGCCGGCACGCTCAGCGTTGTAGGTCGACAAGGTCGCGCTGCCGCGCGCTGCGTCATCGGGCACCGCGAAGCGGTCGGTGGGCGAAGGCGCAGTGAGATCGGGCGGAACTTCGAGCGTGGGCGCCTTGCGCGCGCTCTTGTAGTCGATTGAGCTCGATTCGAATGTCTCGCAGCCGATTAAGGCAAGGCTCAGCGAAAATACGGCAACTGGTGCGAAATAACGTCGCAGCATCGTAAGTAATACCTTTTGGGTGTTTTAACGGAGCAGATCGGCGGCATGCATGGCGTCGCGCACACGGTCGTGGCACGCCGCATCGAGCGGGGTCAGCGGCAGGCGGATCGCCGGCCCGATCAAGCCGAGCTGATGCACCGCCCATTTGACCGGAATCGGATTGGCCTCGCAGAACAATTGCTTGTGCAGACCGAGCAGCCGGCGATTGATTTCGCGCGAGGTGCCAAGATCGCCCGCGAGCGCTGCGGCGCACATCTCGTGCATGAGTTTCGGCGCCACGTTGGCGGTGACCGAAATGGCACCATGCCCACCCATGAGAATGAACGCCAGGGTGGTCATGTCGTCCCCCGAATACAGCGCGAAACCCTCCGGCGCGCGCGCGATCAGGTCGCAGGCACGCTCGAGGTTGCCGGTGGCGTCCTTGATGCCGATGATGTTGGGGACTTCGGCGAGGCGCAACGTGGTGTCATTTGACAGGTCGGCCACTGTGCGCCCGGGCACGTTGTAAAGCAGGATCGGCAGGTCGTCGGCTTCGGCAATCGCCTTGAAGTGCCGGTAGAGACCTTCCTGCGTTGGCTTGTTGTAATAGGGCACGACCGACAGGCCGGCCTGGGCGCCGGCCTGTCGGGCAAAACGCGTTAATTCGACCGCTTCGGCGGTCGAATTACCGCCCACACCGGCGATGACCGGGATGCGCCCCGCCGCGTGGCTGACGGCGACGCGAATCAACTCACAATGTTCGTCGACATTGACCGTGGGTGATTCGCCCGAGGTGCCGACGATGACGATGCCGTCGGTGTGCTGTTCGACATGAAAATCGATCAGCTTGCGCAGGCTGTCAAAATCGAGACTGCCATCCTCGTTCATGGGCGTGACGATGGCGACAATGGATCCGGTAATCATGGGTGGCAGCGTCGGCAATCAAAAGCGCATTGTACCTGATTAGGCACGCGCAACACGCGCCCGCATCGCGGCACCAGACCCGTTGGAAAGGCAGTATTCCAGCCGGTTGAAGGCGGATTCAGATATCCGCCATGGCCTTGATATGAACGACCACCGATCGCGCAAGCGCAGAGAGCGAATAGCCCCCCTCGAGCATCGACACGATGCGCTTGCCGCAGCATTCATCGGCCACCGCGCGCAGTTGCTCGGTAACCCACACATAGTCGGCTTCCACCAAGCCGAGCGAACCCATGTCGTCCTCATAGTGCGCATCGAATCCGGCCGATATGAGGATGAGTTGCGGGTTGTGCTTGCGCAGCGCAGGAAGCCAGATATCGCTGACAATCTGACGGAACAGTTCGCCGCGGGTTCCGGCCGGCACCGGGATATTAACCATGTTGGGCGCTGGATTGTCCGTGCCGCTGTACGGATAGAACGGGTGCTGAAAGATACTGGTCATGAGAACGCGCGGGTCGTTCTTGAAGATGTCCTCGGTGCCGTTACCGTGGTGCACGTCGAAATCGACGATGGCCACCCGCTCGAGTCCATGCGCGGCCATGGCATGGTGGGCGGCCACGGCGACGTTGTTGAAAAAACAGAATCCCATCGCCTTGCTGGCCTCCGCATGGTGGCCCGGCGGGCGAACGGCGCAAAACGCGTTTTCGACTTCGCCCGTCATCACAAGGTCAGTGGCGAGAATGCCGGCGCCGGCCGAGCGTAGTGCGGCCTTCATCGAATGCGGGCAGACGGCGGTATCCGGGTCGATATGGCGAATGCCCGTTTCGGGCACATTTGCCAGCAGCGTTTCCACGTGTGACCAGGGATGCGCCCGGGTGAGTTGCTCCACCGTCGCCTCGGGGGCATCGTGAAAGGCCAGAAACATGTCCAGCCCGGCGGCAATCAGGCGATCATTGATGGCCGACAAGCGGTCGGGGCACTCCGGATGGTGCGCACCCATGTCATGCAGCCAGCAATCCCTGTGTGTAATGAAAGCCGTAGCGGTCATATCCTCCCGTCCCAAAAAATAAGCGGGCCGATCGGCGCCCACCGTCAAGTTTTCCGTTATTTTGACCGATTTATTATCCTCCGACCGACACATTTTCCCAACCAAGACCGCATGAGCCTTGATCTAGCGCACAAAGTCCTGAAACACGCCGACGACATCCTGCTTGGCAAGCGCGAACAACTCCGCTTGGCTTTGTGCTGCCTGCTCGCACGCGGTCATCTGCTCATCGAAGATGTGCCCGGTGTCGGAAAGACGACGCTCGCCCATCTGCTCGCGCGATTACCCGGCCTCGCCTTTCAGCGCATCCAGTTCACCAGCGATCTGCTGCCGGCAGACATCCTCGGCGTGTCGGTTTTCGACCGCGACAGCAATGCCTTCCATTTTCATCAGGGACCGGTGTTTGCGCAGCTCATTCTCGCTGACGAAATCAACCGCGCCACACCGAAGACGCAAAGCGCATTGCTCGAGGCAATGGAAGAAGGCCAGGTGACGGCCGATGGCACCACCTATCCGCTGCCATCGCCCTTTTTTGTCATTGCGACGCAAAATCCGAGCACACAGATCGGCACCTTCCCGCTGCCCGAAAGCCAGCTCGACCGCTTCCTCATGCGGATCGAATTGGGCTACCCGGACGCCGCAGCCGAACGCGCGCTGATGCTCGGCAAGAGCCGCCGCGATATGCTGGCTGACCTGGCCCCGGTGATCTCCACCGACCAACTTGCCGCCATGCAAACCGAATGCACGGCGGTACACGTAGCCGAGCCGCTCGTGGAGTACGTTCAGGCGCTACTCGCCCACACCCGCCACAGTGCGCTGTGCGCCGGACTCAGCCCGCGTGCCGGGCTCGCCCTGATCGCCGCCGCGAGAGCGTGGGCATGGCTGGAGGGCCGCACGCATGTCGAACCGGAAGACGTGCAGCGCGTATTCTCCAGCGTTGCCGGCCATCGGCTCGGCCTCGGTCAGGATGTCGCCGCGGCGGATGCGCGCGCACGGGAGGTCCTCGAAGCGGTGGCGGTCAACTGATGCTTCACTACGCAGGTGCAGCCGGCCGCTTCCTGCTGCGCCAGATCGACCGGCGACTGTTTCGCGTCCGCCCGGCCGAACCTTTCGTTATCCGGCTCGGCCAGCGGCGCATCTTCGTGCTGCCGACGCGCGCCGGGCTTGCCTTTGGCCTGACGCTGTTTGCGATGCTGCTGGCGTCGATCAACTACACCCTGAGCCTCGGCTTCGCACTGACCTTCTTCCTGACCGGCGTCGGCACGGCGAGCCTGTTTCATGCGTTTCGCAATCTGCTGCGGCTGGAAATCCGCGGCGGCGCGTCGCCACCCGTGCACTGCGGCGAAGAAGCGCATTTCGAGCTGATGCTGCTCAATGCGGACAATCGTCCGCGCCACCGCATCCGCGTCTTCAACAACGAATCCTCGGTGAGCCTCGACATACCCCCGGAGAGCACTGTCTGCGCGCGTCTCACCCGCCGCACCGTGCACCGCGGTTGGCTGCCTGCCGGGCGAATCACGGTCGAAACCCTCTATCCGTTGGGATTGATCCGGGCCTGGAGTGTATTCACACCGGCCCAACCCGTCCTGGTCTATCCCGCACTCGAAGCGCATCCACCCGCGCCGGCGCGGCGCGGCGATGGACGCGATGCAGCCGGTTCGGACGGGGGCGAGGACGAATTCGCCGGATTGCGCGAGCACCAGGTGACCGACTCGCCGCGGCGGGTGGCGTGGAAATCGGTGGCGCGCACCGGCACCCTGGTATCCAAACACTTTGCCGGCGGCAGCGGGGCTCCGCAGATTTTCGACTGGTACGCCCTGCCGCCGGGGCTCGACGTCGAAACCCGGTTGCAACGCTTCGCCCGCTGGGTGACCGACGCGGCCCACCAGAATCACCGCTACACGCTGGTACTGCCCGGCCAGCGCTTCGGCCCCGGGCATGACGACCGCCATCTGCACCAATGCCTGCAAGCGCTCGCCCTGTTCGACAGCCAAACCATCGATGGCCCGGCCTGACCCCCCGCTGACCCGCACCATGCACGCCTGGCTGCTGGCCAGCGGCAGCGTGACGCTCGCGCCGCATCTGTTCTTCCAGCCATTGTGGATCAGCGCGGTCGCCGTGCTGATCGTGCTGTGGGCTGGATTGCGCATACGGCGAGACGCCGGCACCGCCCTGGCGCGCAGCGTGCTGGTATTGCTCGGACTGACCGCCGGCGTGGTGATCCTCGCCTCCTTCGGCACGGTCTTCGGCAAGCGCGCCGGCGTCGCGCTGCTCACTCTGCTGCTAAGCCTCAAGCTGCTCGAGAGCCGCACGCGGCGCGATGCCCACGTGTTCATTTTGTTGTGTTATTTCCTGCAACTGGCGCTGTTTCTCGACACCCAGTCGGCGCTCACCGCGCTGGGCGCGACGCTCGGCACGCTGCTCACCACGGCCGCCCTGTCCAGCCTGCATGCGCCGACCGCGGTGCGCGCACAACTGCGCCTGGCCGGCGGCCTGCTGCTGCAGGCAATCCCGCTGATGCTGGTGATGTTCATCGTTTTCCCGCGCATTCCCGGACCGTTGTGGGGCCTGCCGTCAGACGCTTTTAGCGCGATGACCGGGCTATCGGACAGCATGTCGCCAGGGACCATCAGCGACTTGAGCCAATCGGCCGAGATCGCGTTCCGCGCAAAGTTCGACGGCACCGCGCCCGAAAATGCGCAACGCTACTGGCGGGGCCCGGTCCTCACCGACTTCGACGGTCAGCGCTGGCGCGCCGCGCGCATGCCGATGCTCGAAGCGCCGGCCTATCAACCTCTTGGGCCGCAATTGCGCTATACCCTCACCCTGGAGCCGCACAACCGCCCGTGGCTGCTGGCGCTCGACTACCCCGGCGCCGGCATCGAAAACGCGCGCTACACGCCGGACTACCAGGTGCT
>CBDULG010000223.1:0-5371 GCA_965367985.1 uncultured Rhodocyclaceae bacterium | reverse complement strand
CGTCACCACCGGCGGCCGCGCGCTTCGGCTGCGCGCGCCGCGACTGCGTGCGACCGCATCTGCGCCGCCACGGCGGCGCGGCAATGCGGCGAGGAAACGCGACGCCAGAAACCCGTCGCGCAGTGCGCCGCCGAGCAGCACGCGCACCTTCACCCAGCCGGCCACTTCGGCCTCGCCGCGCACCTCGACCTTGCTGTGCTGGGCGAGCGCCGCCAGCCACGTACTGCTCGCCACACGCGGCGCCGAGCGCAGGTTGAGCTGCGGCGGCGTGACCACGTGGGTGGGATCAAAAGCCGGCCCCGCGGTTTCGTTCTCCCCGGCCACCGCCTCCACCTCGAGCGCCGCCTTGGCCTTCTCAAGCAATTCGCGCCGGTCGGCAAAGCCGTTGAGGCCGCCGTTGATGCGGCGCGTGATGGCGCGCAGGTCGTCGGTATCGGCCAGTGCGCTCAGCGCGTTGGTCTCCCAGAAAAACACCGCTGAGTGCACGGCGTATTTCTCCGACACCAGATCCGGGTTGGCGACGACGTCTTCGCCCACCCATTGCGAAAACGCGCGATAGTTGTTCTTGCCGGTGAGCTGGATAAGGCCACGCCCGCGGTAGCGATAGCCGTCGCCGCTCGCTTCGTCGCCGTTGCCCATGCGCCCGCCATACACCTTGCTGCCGATCTTTTCCGGCTTGCGCGCATAGGTCTCGGCCTCGGCGCGATTACGGAAATGACGGCGGAAAATCTTCATCAGTCCGTCGGCCGAATAGTTCATGTTCTCGACGACGTGGCGCAGACCGCCCGATTCGTGAAACAACTGCGCGAGGAAGTGCGCCATGCGCAGCGGGTTGTCGATGCCATGTGCCGCAGTCGCGCTATTGAGGGCGTCCACGTAGGTTTCGGCGCGCGCGCGGGTGGCGCCCATGGCAGTGAGGACTTCGCGGGAAACGGGCATCGCTGCTCTCCGGGTCGATTGGATGAAATACCAGGGGAATTCCAGTGAAGCCCAGCGCGCGCCGCATTGCAAGCCCGGCCGGCGCCGCATGCTGCTGACGATCGCGCATAATGCGTGCGCATGAAGCCATCAACGCCCGCCCGCACGCATCTCGCCTGGGCGCCTTGCACACGCATCGCGCTCGCCTGTCTGTGCGCGCTACTCACCGCCTGCACGCATGCGGCGACGCGCGCCGCAAGCCTCGTCGTCTGCGCCGAGCTGGACGACAGCGATCTCACCCGCGCCACGTACGAGCAGGACGCGATGGGCCGCCTCACACATTTGGATATCGTCACCCCGGACACCCTGTGGCCGGCGCCCGGTCAGCCGGAGACGCCGCGCTTCCCGGCCGGTCAGAGCGACGTGTCACCCAATCTTGCCGATCACCCCGGCGTGCGCATCGACAGCATGGACGACGCCAGTGGCGCGTTGCGCGTCATCGACTTCGCCAGCCGCACGCCCGATGCCCCCGTGCTCGGCGGCCTGCGCGGCTCGCTCATGCTGCACGAAGCGCTTCACGGCAGTCTCGCCATCGGATCGCTGTACATCGCCGCGGACGGCAAACCGTTTTCGGTCACCGCACTGACCTGTCGGCGCTTTTCTTCTGCGGGCATGTAGCGAGATCTCTCCGCGGAGCCCATTCGCGCGTGTCGTGGGCGAGACTTCTGCCATCGCACAAGCATCAGTGAAAAATTTCCTTGAAATTATCAGTTGACGCAGCGGTCAAAACGTGTAGACTGCGTCTGATGCTGCACCGCAACATAATCAACCAAACGAGGAAACAGACATGAATACCAAATTCGATATGAACAAGCCCATGGAAGCCGCTCAAGCCCTGATGGCCGTGCAAGTTGACGCGATCAACAAATCGCTCGAGCTGCAGAAGAAGTCTGGCGAACAGCTGATGGCCTTCTTCCAGGCCGAAGCCGAAAAGGCCAAGAACCTCAAGACCCCGCAGGAACTCGTGCAATTCAACGTCGATTGCAACACTGCGCTGTTCAACCTGATGAAGCAGCAGGGCGAGGCGATGACCAAGCTGGCCACCGAAGTGAGCAACGCCACGATGGCTCAGTTCAAGAACCTGGGCAAGTAATAGCGGTTCCGCCTGGTAGAACTTGCAAGACAGAAAGCCCTGCCGGCGAAAGCCGGCAGGGCTTTTTCCTTCTTACCGGCGGCGAAATGAAGGAACCCGGCCACTGCCGGCGTCAGACGCTACATGTGCTAGGACGTCGGCATATTGTGCGGCAAGCGTCCGCGCGGCGCGGCCTGCAGGCGCAAGCAATCAGGCCGTGGAGACGATAGATCAAAATATGTGTTGACGCGCGCGTCAAACGCTGTAGAATTCGTTTCATGTTGCAGTGCAACAAAATTCAACCTACAGAGGAATCACCATGACCGCCAAAATTGATATGAAGAACCCGATGGAAGCCGCCCAGAGCCTGATGGCCGTGCAGGCCGACGCAATCAGCAAGTCGATCGAACTGCAGAAGAAGTCCGGCGAACAGCTGGTCGCCTTCTTCCAGGCCGAAGCCGAAAAAGCCAAGAACCTCAAGACCCCGCAGGATCTCGTGCAGTTCAACGTCGATTGCAACACCGCATTGTTCAACCTGATGAAGCAGCAGGGCGAAGCGCTGACCTCGCTGGCCACCGAAGTGAGCAACGCCGCCGTCGCTCAGTTCAAGCAAGCGGCCAAGTAATTCCCGCGCGGCCCAGTTCGCGCGCTACGCCAGAAAGCCCTGCCGGCATTGCCGGCAGGGCTTTCTGCTTTTGCGAGCGTACGGCCGATTGGCCGTCGCTGTCGTCTCGTCTTACGCGGTTTTTTTGCCTGCCGCACGACGTAGTCGCCACGCGCACCCATGCTTTCGTCAGCGCGGATCCTTGCCACATTTGAGTGATTCCGGGTCGGGCAATTCAGCGACTTTTTCGGCAATGTTGGACACCAGCCGTCCGAATTCGGAACGCTGACCGAGATTGCTCAACTTGGCGAGCCCGGTGGTGACCTGGCGCCGTGTCTCTTCGCACAGCGTGTAGAACTCGATCGCGTTGGCTTTCGCTTCGCGGTATTGCCAGCCGGCGAGCAGCGCGACGCCCGCAAACAACACCGCCGATGCCGCCAAAGCGCGCACACGCACGGTGTGCTGGCGGGTCGCTTCGAAGCTGCGCACCAGTTTCATCACCACCGCCGGGCTGGGTTCGCCGTCCGCGTCGTCGAGCGTTTCGGGGATGAAGATCTTGTCGGTCAGCGCGACCTTGATGGGATTGTCGTCGGGCGCGCGGGCGAGCGTGTCATTGATGTCGATGGCGATCGGCAGATGCCCGCTGGCCAGCGACACCTCGATCTCCTTGCGTACCCAGTCCGAAGCGAGCACGTTTTCGCGCACGATGACGACGAGTTTCTTGCTCATGCGGATGCGGCGGCGCGTGGCAATCTGCAGATCGTCGCCGGCGACATAAACGCGTTCATCGAGGAAGACGGAAAAACCGGCCGCCTCGAGCCGCTTGCTCAGTTCGCGCGCATAGTTCCGGCCATCGGCGTGCGCGTAGGAGACGAAATAGTCGAAGCCGAAGAGAAAGTCGGCCAGCTTATCGAGCCCCAGCATGTGAGTGCCCTCCGCGGCAGGTCGCGTTTACGTCCGTCATTCGATCGTCAATTCCACTTTGGCAAATCCCGACAACTCGGCCGGGACGCGGATCATGTCTTTCTCGTAACGCCCGGCGCCGAGCACGATCTGCGGTTGGCGCAGCGAAAACGACAGCCCCGGCTGCAGCGTGATGTCGCCCAGGCTGCCCAAGGCACTTTCCACCACGCGCCGAAAGTCACCCACCTGCCGGCCGAGTTCTGCGGCGTCGGCGCGTGCCGCCTCCGGCCAGTTCGACGCCTCGCCCAGCCATGCGCCGGCCTGGCGCAACAGTTCGTCGAGCGTGCCGTCGAGTGCGAACTCCGCTGGCGCAGCGCTCGCACGTGCATCATCGCGCAGCGCGAAATAGATCAGGCTGTCAACGCCTTGCCCACCGACGACGCCCAGTCGCACGAGGTCGGCTTGCGCGGGCACGCGCGCCAGATTGAGCATCGCCGTGCTGCCCGGGAGCTTCATTTCGAGACCGCTGCCGTCCGCACTTGGCGGCAGCGCGCGCAGCGGAATCACGAGTTCGATCGGCACGCGGAAACCGCGCTTCGGCGTTTCAGCACGCGTGCTCGACCGCGGCTGACCGTCGAAGACGATCTCGGGCGAGACCGCAGCCAGCAAGTCGATCTGCAATGCCGTTGGCAGCACCGCGACCGTGCCGAGTGAGATGTCTTTACCGATGTGCAGCTTGAGCGCGGTATCGGCGAGCGGCAGATCGAACGGCCGCGAAAAGCGCGCAATCGCCTGTTCCTGATAGCCGGACACCAGCGCCGCCAGGCGGTCGGCGTTCAGGGCCGCGGCGATCGCGCCACTGACGCGTTTCGCCGCCGTCTCGCGCAGGGTTTCATGCGCGTGCCAGGTGAGGTCTGGGCCAATGCCCCGCAGGACGTTTCGTTTCCGGCGGATCACGCAGTTCGCACTGCGTGCGTCATCAGCATGCACCGATGAGCTCAGGCGGCCGTCGCGCACCGCGAGTGTCACGCGAGTGAGCGTATTGACTACCATCGGCCCGCAGCCCAACGTTTCAATCGCCACGCCGGCCAGCGGGCTGAGCCACACCAGCTTGCGTCCGCCACTTGGCGATAGGCTTACCGGCACCTCGATGGCGAGCGTGCCGTCATCACCCGCGCTGACCCGCAGATTGCCGACATCGACCCGGTAGCGAATACCGTATCCGCCCTGTCCGCTCGGATGCGTGCCGCGGTCACTGCCGCTCAGCGATGCGCCCTTGCCGATGGCGCGACGCAGCGTCGACTGGAGCGCCGCGAGGCTGACCTGCGCGCTGATCGACAATGGCGCATCGCCCACCGCCGGCGCGGCCTGTGCAGCGGCCTCGGATGCACCGACCATGATCAGCGCCGCCGTCCACCACGCGACCCGTCCGTGGAACATCTTCATGCGCCGATGGTACGCCAGCCGGACGGGCGTGGCGACGTGCCTGGCAAGCGCCTTACTCGCGCGGCGGCATCCCGCGGCGCGCGCGCAGCGCATCCAGCTCTTCGAGCAGATCGGCCATCAATGCGGCCAGTTCGGGCGCAGCGTCGAAGCTGCGCTCGATCTGTCGCATGCGCCGTGCGCGCAGCAGCGTGGTGCTGCTGAAGCGCCACACACCGGCGACGCTTTCGGCGTCGGGCAGCAGCCCCTCTTCGATATGCACGATGAGCCAATCGGGTTCGACCGCACAGGCCGCCGCCACCTGTTCGAGGGTGAGCCAGCTGTCTTCGATCAGGCTGCCGACGAGAATGTCTTCGTCACGCATGGGTCAG
>CBDULG010000222.1:0-5375 GCA_965367985.1 uncultured Rhodocyclaceae bacterium | reverse complement strand
ACCTTCATTCCGGTCGCCGAGGACAGCGGTCTCATCGTGCCGCTGGGCGCGTGGATGCTGCGCACCGCCTGCCTGCAAAACCAGGCGTGGCGCAAGGCTGGCCTGCTCGACGTGCCCGTGGCGGTCAATCTGTCGGCCCGCCAGTTCGACGACCACAGCCTGCTCGATACCGTTGCCCAGGCGCTCGACGAAAGCGGCCTGCCCGCTGCACGGCTCGAACTCGAACTGACCGAAACACTCATCATGCGCAATCCGCTGCTGGCCGCCGAATTGCTCGACGCGAGCAAACGCATGGGGGTGCTCATCTGCATCGACGATTTCGGCACCGGCTACTCGAGCCTTGCCTATCTCAGGCGTTTTCGCATCGACCGCTTGAAGATCGACCGCTCGTTCATCGCCGACATCGAAAGCGAGCCCGACGACGCCACCATCGCGCGCACCATCATCGCCATGGCGCACACCCTGCGCATCGACGTACTGGCCGAAGGCGTCGAAACCGAGGCGCAACTGGAGATGCTGCGAGAATGGCGCTGCGACGGCTACCAGGGCTACCTGTGCAGCCGCCCGCTGAGCACGGAGGGACTGACCCAACGGCTGCGCGAACTGCAGGATGCCCGCGGTCAGCCGGCGTGAATGGCATCGCGGTGCACGGGTCGAACTCGCCCCGATGCTGCCACCGACGGCGCCCGTAGGGGCGAAAATCCTTTCGCCCGGTTTTCGATTTCAACCTGGCTTTCCGAAGATGATCAGAACTGCACGCTGCGGCCGGCCGGGCCGAGTGGCCATTCGATTTCACCTTGCCGGTCGAAGGGCACGCTGCCGAGCAGCCCGCCGGTGACGAGCTTGCCGTGAATCCGGTAGGCGATCCCCTGTTCGCCGTGGGACAGACGGCGCAATTGGTGCAGCAGGCCGGTCAGCGTGCTGACTGCCTGCACTTCGACCATCGCCTCGCCCAGCCGCGGGATGGTCACCGACTGGTTGCTCACCCCGGTGGCGAAGGTCGTGCCATTGAGTTCAAGCGTGAAGTCGAGCCCGTCGACCGGGATGTCCACATTATTCGGGTTGAGCACACGCAGGCTCAAACCGAAGCGCTGTTCGAACAAGCCGACGTCGATAAGACGCAGGTCGGCGAGTGAAACCTCGGGCGGGGTGAGTGATCCGGGCAGCGTAGCGCATGCGCTCAGCGCGAGCGCGCCGCAAAATCCGATAAGACGACGACGATAGGCGTTCATGACGGCACCCCCGGCGCCTGCGCGCTCATTGCTTCGAGCACGGTGATCAATGCCGACGTGTCCTGGCGGGCGCCGCCGCGCACCATCAGGGCGTTGAGCTGCTGCCACACCGCAGCGGACACCGGCAGCGGCGCGCCGAGTTGAGCCGCTTCGGCCATGAAGCTGGTGAAGTCCTTGTGATGCAGACGTGCATCGATACCCTTGTCGAAGTTGCGTGTCACCATGCGCTCGCCCATCACTTCAAGCGCACGCGATCCTGCCGAACCGCCCATTAGCGCGCTACGCAAACTGTCGAGCGCAACCCCGTTGGCCTGCGCCAGCCGCATCGCCTCGGCGCAGGCTTCGATCGCCGCCACCATGATCATCTGGTTGCACGCCTTGGCGACCTGCCCGGCACCGGCTTCACCGATATAGACGATGCTGCGCCCCATCGTGGCGAGCAGCGGCCGCATGCGCTCGAGCGTTTCTTCGGCGCCGCCGACCATGATCGCCAGCGCCGCGTCGCGCGCCGCAACCGGCCCGCCCGACACGGGTGCGTCGAGCCAGCAGACGCCGTTTTCGGCATAGCGCGCGGCCAGTTGGCGCGCCGTCGCCGGGGCGATCGTGCTCATGTCGATGTGCACGTCGCCGCCGATAAAGCCGGCCAGCAATCCGTCGGGCCGCAGCACCAGATCTTCGACGTCGGCGCTGCCGGTCACCATGGTGATCACCACGTCGCAGCGCCCCGCCAGAGCCGCTGGCGTATCACACCACTGCGCACCTTCAGCGACCACCGACTCGGCCGCAGCCTTGCGCCGTGCCCACACCACCACGTCATGGCCGGCCTTGAGTATATGGCCGACCATCGAGCGACCCATGTCGCCCAGACCAATGAATCCGATTTTCATGCTGCCTCTCCCGTTGCCGAATCTCGGCTCGCGCCCGACATCGTTTCGAGCAGTTTGAGCATCGCCACCGAATCGGCCTCGCCCAGACCACTGCCGCACAGCGCATTGAACAGTTGCGCCGCGACTGCCGCAGCGGGCAGCGCAAGGCCGAGCCGATGCGCTTCCTCCATCACGATGCGCATGTCTTTCTGGTGCATCCAGGCCTTGAAGCCCGGTTCGAAATTGCGCTCGATCATGCGCTTGCCGTGGCCGTCCAGAATCCGGCTGTTGGCAAGACCGCCGAGCAGCGCATCGCGCACCCGCGCCGGGTCGACCTCATTCATCTGCGCAAAATTGATCGCCTCCGCGACCGAGGCAACGCCGACGCCGGTGATGATCTGATTGCACGCCTTGGCCACTTGACCGGAACCCGAGGCGCCGAGATGCGTCACCGTCTTGCCCATTGCCGCGAAGCCGGGCCGGGCGATTTCAAACGCCGCCGCAACACCGCCCACCATGATCGTCAGCGTCGCCTCGATCGCCCCGCGCTCACCACCCGACACCGGCGCATCGAGCATCGGCACGCCACGTGCCGCCAGCCGGCTGGCAATGTCGCGCGCCGCGGTCGGCGCAATCGTGCTCATGTCGGCAAACACCAGGCCGTCATGCGCCCCGTCCGCCACACCGTCCTCACCCAGCGCCACCTGCGCCACGTCCGCCGCGTCGGCCACGCAGCAGAACACCACATCCGACGCCGCCGCCACCGCCGCTGCGCTGCCATGGGCCATCGCCCCCACCGCGAGCAAGGGCGCCAGCGCCTCTTCGCGCCGCGCCCACACATTCACCTCGAACCCGGCCTTGTGCAGATTGAGCGCCATCGGCCGCCCCATCAACCCCAGCCCGACAAACCCTGCTTTCATTCGTCTCACTCCCTTCGCACACGGCGCATCGGCCCGCGCCGTTTGAATCGGTTCGCAAGTGATTCTACCCGCTCACGACGCGTGACCCGTTGCCTGAACGCGAAGTGTCGATGAGACGACTGCGCACGTGGCGCAAATGCAGGTCCGGCTTCCGGCAAGATCGGCGGCGCGCCCGAATCAAGCATGTGTCTGG
The DNA here is from genome assembly GCA_965367985.1 of uncultured Rhodocyclaceae bacterium. GTDB lineage: Bacteria > Pseudomonadota > Gammaproteobacteria > Burkholderiales > Rhodocyclaceae > Nitrogeniibacter. Next base: position 2,164 of record CBDULG010000222.1, on the reverse strand, counting down.
CATCGAAAGCCGCGTTTGCCTACTATCGCGGTGCTAACGGCAATGGGCGCAAGGCGATGGTCGGGGATACTGGCGATGACGTTCACAAGGATCGTCGCGAACCGCGTGACGGCGGTCAGGTGACGGCAATCATTCGGCGATGCATCGTCGAGGACGGCGTCGATGAGTACACCCGCTTGAGCGACGCGCTGAACACCGAAGCGCGCAAGTTCGAAGGATACCGGGGCACCCGCATGATCTATCCGGACACGCCGGATGGCGAGTACGTGACGATCTTCAGCTTCGACAGCTACGACCACTACGAACTCTGGCAACAGTCTGAACGGCGCCACGCGTTGCTGACGCAGATGGAAAAGATCGTGCGCAAGCAGACGGCGCAGCATTTCACCGGCGTCGACTCTTGGTTCGAGGGTTCGAAGCGCTCGCGCTCGCCCCAGTTTCCGAGTTGGCGCATGGTTCTGGTCGTGTTCGCGGCCATTTTCCCCTTGGTGTATTTCCTGCCACCGATCATTGGGCCGTTTCTGCCGGGCCACCCCTTCTGGGCGATTTTCGTTTCGGCCGGCATCACGACACTGCTGATGAGTTACGTGTCGCTGCCGCTGATGGCCTGGCTGTTTCAGCGCTGGCTTGATTAGGGGCCTGCACGCACCTTCATGCCCGCTAAGATGATGCAAGCCCGCCACAGCGCCGCAGGCGCGTCATTGTGCGTCTCACTGCGCTTTGCGGGATAATCCGCGCCATGACCTATCCCATTCTCATCAAGGAAATCGGCCGTGGCGCACGCGGCGCCAAACCGCTCACGCTCGAGCAGGCCGAGACGCTTTTCGGCGACATGCTCGACGGCGCGGTGCCGCCGCTCGAACTGGGCGCGATCGTGTTGTCGATGCGCATCAAGGGCGAGTCGCTCGAGGAGTTGATCGGCTTCAAGCACGCCATGGACGCGCGCACCGCGCAGGTGAAGGTGCCCGCCGGGCGTCGCTGCGTGATTCTGCCGACCTACAACGGCGCACGCCGCCAACCCAACCTGATGCCGCTGGTGGCGCTGTTGCTGGCGCGCGAGGGCGTGCCGGTTCTTATACAGGGGCGGCACGATTTCGATACGCGGGTCTCACCGTTCGAGCTGCTCGCCGCGCTCGACATTACGCCGCAAACGGACGTGGACGCCGCCAGTGCGGCACTCGCCACGGGGAAACCGGCCTGCCTTGCGCTCGGTTCACTGCTGCCGGGGCTGGACGCGCTGCTCGCCCTGCGCCCGCGCCTGGGCGTGCGCAACAGCGGCCACACGATGGCCAAGCTGCTCGATCCGGCGAAGGGCGCGAGCGTGCGCGTGGTCACCGTGACCCACCCCGAGTACCTCGTGCGCATGGACGAATTCTTGCGGGCGGATGGCGGAACCGCAATGTTGCTGCGCGGCACCGAAGGCGAGTCCTATGCCAATCCGCGCCGCCGCCCGGCGATGCAGATTTATGTCGACGGCGCACTGCACGAGACCATCGAGGCAGCCAGCGGTGGCGCGCCCCCAAACGAAAACGTGCCCGATCATCCCGCGGTCGCCGACAACGCGGCACTGGTGCGCGCCATGCTCGAGGGCCGCGCGCCCGTGCCTGAGCCGATTCTTGCGCAAGTCGGCGCGCTCGCCGAACTCTCCCGCGCGCCGTAGCGCACCGCAATGGTGCGGGCGCACTGCACCAAAACGACTCGTCGCCTAGCCGAACGCCCCGCCAATACTGGGGTGTTGAAGCAGGCACACAGGTTGCTTCTATATTGGTCAAAGGAGTTTTCATGACCGAGACGAAATCCACCTGCTGTTACTGCGGAGTCGGCTGTGGCGTGATCATCGAACATGACGCCGGGCGCATTACCGGCGTGCACGGCGACCCGGATCACCCGGCCAATTTCGGCCGGCTGTGCACCAAGGGCGCGACGCTGCATCTGACCGCGGCGCCAGAAACCCTCGCCGCGCGCGCCCGCTTCCCCGAACTGCGCACCACGCGCGACGCACCCCGCGAGCGCACCGACTGGCCGACGGCGCTCGATTTCGCTGCAGACAAGTTCGCCGACATCATCACCCGCCACGGCCCCGACGCGGTCGCCTTCTACGGCGCCGGTCAGTGGCTGACCGAGGACTACTACGTCTTCAACAAGCTGGTGAAGGGGCTGATCG
>CBDULG010000221.1:0-5383 GCA_965367985.1 uncultured Rhodocyclaceae bacterium | reverse complement strand
TTGCGTCATGTCGCCGTTGAGTGCGGCGGCGGAGAAACCGCGTGCTTCGAGGCGCGTGGCAAGGTCTTCGGAGGCCACTTTGGTGCGCACGAAAACCAGCGCTGCATCGAAATTTTCTTCCGCTTCGAGAATGCGGGTCAGTGCGTCGAGTTTGTTGCCGCCGTGCACCGTCAGGCTGCGCTGACGAATCGCTGCAACGGTGGTGGTGGCGGTGCGGATCTTGATTTCCTGCGGATCGCGCATGTGGCGGCGCGCGACCCGGCGGATGGCATCCGGCATGGTGGCGGAGAAGAGCGCGGTTTGGCGTTCCGCCGGCGTGTGTTCGAGAATCCAGTCGACATCGTCGATGAAGCCCATGCGCAGCATTTCGTCGGCTTCGTCGAGCACCAGCGTGTGCAGCGCGTCGAGCACCAGCGTCTTGCGCTTGAGGTGATCCATGATGCGGCCCGGCGTGCCGACGATGACATGCGCACCGCGGCTGAGCTGGCGCAATTGCACGACCATGCTCTGACCGCCGTAGAGCGGCACAATGTGGAAGTCGCGCAAATAGCGCGCGTATTTCTGAAAGGCCTCGGCGACTTGAATCGCCAGCTCGCGCGTCGGTGTGAGCACCAGCACCTGCGGCTTGCGTACGGCAGCATCGAGGCGCTCGAGGGTCGGCAGCGCAAAGGCGGCCGTCTTGCCGGTACCCGTCTGCGCTTCGCCGAGGATGTCGCGCCCGGCGAGCAAGGGCGGAATGCACGCCGCCTGAATGGGCGAGGGTGTCTCGTATCCGACTTCCGACAATGCGGTCAGCAAGGGTGTGGCAAGACCCAGATCGGCAAAGGTCTGGCTGGATGAAGCGTTTTCGATTTGAGACATGGAGACGGCTACCTGCGCAATGAAAAAGCCAGGCGGCGCTCACAGCGCAAAACGGCGCACAGGGTGAAGCGCCGGAAGGCGAACTCACCATTATCCTCCATAACGCACTGAGAGAAAAGAATTGGTGCATCGCAGCACGCAGCGATAGCTGCCGTGTAACCTTCTCCGGGGCGAAACGCAGCGGATCAAGCCGTTGGCTATCGTGATGAGGTGCGCCGGCACGACGGCGCGCCTGTCGCGATTGCGCGCCGAAATTTATCGGGCGCGCCACGCTTCGCGCGGCGCGCCCGGTGCGTCGACGAAACTCTTTGACGCGTGTGCGGTCTTCCAACAGCCGTAGCGTCTGTTTCCGCGCCCAGCGGTAATTTGCACCCCGTAACGCCTATCGCACCATGCCGGAGTGCTATCCTGAAAACTTCATTCAACGTCAAGGGAGTACGTTTTAGATGGCCACCAGAAAACCCAAAACCGAAGCCAGTACCGATCAGTTGAAAGCGGATTTGCAGCATCTGACGCAAACCATCGAAGAATTGGTCAGCGCCACCGCCGACGACACCCGCAGCAACGTCAAGGAACTGCGTGAACGCGCGGAAAAGCGGCTCAAGGAAACCCGCGCGCGCGTTGAAGCGCGTGGCGAACAGCTCTACACCGAAGCGCGCGAAAACGTGCGTCATCAGGCCGACGTGTGCGATGAATATGTGCATCAGAATCCGTGGACCAGCGTCGGCATTGGCGCGGCCGTGGGCATGGTGGTTGGTTTGTTGCTCGGGCGTCGCTGATGTCGAAAGGGCCGGGGCCGGCGGAGCGTGTATTCGAAGCTACCAAACGCCTGATTTCCAGCCTCATCGAAAGCGGCGAGACGCGCCTGCGCCTCGCCGTGATCGAGCTCGAAGAAGAGCGGGCCCGCCTGTTGTCGCTGTTGCTTTTCGCCGGGCTCAGCCTGGTCCTGCTCATGCTCGGCTTGACCATGCTGATGCTGCTGGTGGCGGTAGTGTTCTGGGATACGCACCGCGTCGCCGCCATCGTCGTGTGCGTGGTCCTGCTATTGGGCAGCGGCGCTGGCCTGGCCATGTGGGTGCAGACGCAGGCACGGCAGAAAACCTTTCTCAAGAGCACGCTTAAGCAACTGGACATCGACCGCCAGTTGATGGAGCGCCGGCGTGAAACCTGAGCCGGATCGCGCAAAGGTGCGTAAAGCCGAAAAGGCTGCGCTCGAAGCGTGCATCGAGCGGCAGCGCGTCGATCTGATCGTCGAGTCGAGTCGCTGGCGCGAAGCCACCCGCGGCATCGACCACGCCTGGCACGCCATCGCGCGCTGGAAGGGACCGCTGTATGCCGTCGGCGGAATTGTACTGATCGCCACGGTGCGAAAACCGGGGGCGCTCTCGCGATGGGCGCGTCGCGGAATGGCCGGGGCGTTTCTGGCCCAGCGGATTGGGCGGGTCGTCAAGATCTTGCGCTGAGGGAATGCTCTTTCGCGTTTTGCCTGCCTCGGCGAACGGTGGCGAATCCTGACGACGATCGATGACGAGGAGCCGTTGCGATGAAACTGATGCGTTATTGCACTTGGGTGTTTGGCGCGGCGATGCTGTGCGCGCTTGCTGCTGCGCCCGCGCAGGCATGGGATTGGGCGGGCGAAAAAACAGTCTACTTGCATGATCGTGACGGTGAAACGCTGCCGATCGGAACCATTGTGTTCCAGGCGACGGGCGGCAAACAGCGATTTGCGCTGGCGATGGATCACTCGCGTCTTACCGACTACTTCCTTTCGATGCGGGAGTTCAAGTGCGTTGAAGGGCCGTCCGAGGTTCTGTGCCATGTGCCCTACCCTTACGACAACCCCGCAACAGTCACACTGGACGATCTGCGCTGGCTCGAGCATGCCTTGCTGTTCCTGGTCAAGTCGCCAAAGGATTTCGGTGCCAATTTATGGAACGGCATCTATTTTCAGTTGGCCGTCACCGACGATGAAATCGTCGGCGAGCCGCAGGCGGTGGATCTGAACCAGATCAGTGCGCCGCCGGATGACGAAGCGCACCCGCCGTTCGAAGCGGACGACCGCAGCGAGATTGCGCCTGGCGTGCGCTGGTTCGAACGCTTGAGCATCCGCTGAGGCGCGCGAAAAAGTTTCAGTGCGCCGGGCGGAAAGTGGCGCGAGGCTCGAAACACGCGCGCCCGGCGGTCTATCGCGCTTCGCACGCTCATTGATGGGTGTCGTCAGAAGCCGTAACTGAGGTTCACGCCGGCGTACCAGGCAATGCCGGGTCCGGGCTCGTAATAGCGCATCTGCGCATCGCCGACCACCACCGAGCCGATGTGTTTGCGGTCTCCCAGATTGTCGATGCGCAGCATCTGGCCGATCGTCCAGTCGCCGCGTTTCTGCTCGGCAGTGACGCGCAGGTTGAGCAGCGTGTAGCCCGGCGCGGCGCGATCGGTATTGGTGTCTTCGACCTCGATCCGGCTGCGATAGATGCCTTCGACGGCGGTGGTGATGCCGGTGCCGGCATGAGCGTAGGCCAGCTCAGCGTAGAGCGTGGTGGCAGGAATCCCGGGAATGCGCTTGCCGCTCTCGACCAAGGTGCTTCCGCTCATGAAATCGTCGTCGTAGATCGCACGCATGTGCGTGAGGCTGCCACGGGCGGTCAGTGCCGGTGTGAGGCGCGAATCGGCCGCCAGCTCGATTCCCTGGCGCAGCGTCGTGCCGGCGTTTTGATAGGTTGTGCGGCCGCCCGAGGACGATGCAACGACGATTTCGTCGTCGGTGCTGATGTGGAAAACGGCTGCGTTGACACGGGTTTGCTCGCCGATGCGCGCCTTGGCACCCACTTCGAACTGGCGGCTGCGCGACGGTTTGAGGTCGAGGTTGAGCGTGCCGGTGCCGCTCGAATACGACAACTCGCCCAGCGTTGGCGTCTCGAAGCCAGTGCCTGCGCTGGCATACAGATTGACATCGTCGGTCACCCGATACACTACGCCCAGCGCCGGCGTGGTTCGGCTGTAGGTCTGATCGCCGCTGTCGTCGCCATTGGCGAGGAAGTCGTCCTCGACCTCGAAGCGCACCCGGCTATGACGCAAGCCGGCGTTGAAGCTCCAGGGGCCGTGCTCGTAATTGGCCTGTATATAGGGATCGGTACTGGTGACGGTGTCGGTTTCATCGCGGCGCAGTGCGCCCTTGACGCCCAGGGTGGTGCCGATGAAATTCTCGAAGCCGCGCCGATCATCGCTGGCCCAATCGTAGTCGAGGCCGGCGGTGATCGTCAGCAGGTCGTCGCCGAGTTCGATGTTGTGGATCCAGCGCGCGCCGAGACCGGCGAAATCGCGATCAAAATCGACCACGCCGCCCGATGAGGTGGGCGCAAGCTGTGCGCCCCTGGGGATGGACAAGTACTGCAACACGCTGCGTTGACCCACGTACGCGGACATTTCCAGCCGGTGCGGGCCGAAGCGCCGTGTGTAATTAGCGCCAAGCTGGCCGTGGGAGAGATCCTTTCGGGTGTCGAAGTCGAGCGCCACCTGTTCAACCGCGCTCGGGTCGCGCTGAAAGGTCTCCCACGTGACGCCCTTCGGGTCTTGCGTGTCGTCCTGTTCGAGTCCGTTCGCGACGAGCGTAAGCGTGCTCTCGTCGTCGGGGCGAACGATGAATTTGGCATAGGCCTGATCGCGCGTGGCCTGGCTATGGTCGCGAAAGCCCTCGGTGTCGAAGCGCGACACGTCGAGCAGATAGCCGACGCCGCTGCGTGTGCCTTCGGCGCCCACACCGGCTTTCCAGGTATCGAAACTGCCGCCGATGACGCGCCCGCTTACCATCGGCCTCTCCCCCGGGTCACGCGTAAACAGCTGGATGACGCCGCCGGCGTGATTGCCGTAGATAGTGGAGAAGGGGCCGCGCAATACCTCGATGCGCTCGGCCATGTCGAGATTGAAGGTCGCCGCCTGGCCCTGGCCATCCGGGTTGGTGGCCGGAATGCCGTCCGCCAGCAGCTTGACGCCGCGCACGCCAAAGGCCGACCGCGCGCCGAAACCGCGCACCGATATTTGCAGATCCTGTGCGTAGTTCTGCCGGTTCTGGATTATCAGGCCGGGGACGCCAGCCAGCGACTCGGAGGCATTGACGCCGAGTTGCCCGCGCGTGATCGTTTCGCGATCGACGACGTCGATCGCGTAGGGAAGCTCGAAGCTCTGGGTGGCGGTGCGGCTGCCGGTGACGACCACCGGATCGAGGATGGTCGTATCGTCTGCGGCGCTGGTGGTCAGTCCAAAGCCGGCGAGCATCACCGCCACCAGCGGGCGGAGGGCGTGGCGAGTGGACACTTCATGGCGGTGCATAGTGCGTTCCTCATTTGTTTTTTCGTCTTACGCCACTCTAGCCGTTTCGACACTTTATCCGCCTCGCCGCGTTCTGGATTGGGCACTCATGAAAATCATGAGGTCACGACGGGGCTATGGTGCGATCGTCGAAGATCGATACGGCGCCTTTATGGCGTATGGGGCCCGGATGCCACTGCACGGGCGGCTACGATTA
>CBDULG010000220.1:0-5390 GCA_965367985.1 uncultured Rhodocyclaceae bacterium | reverse complement strand
CGGTCTCGCCGCCTGCACGGCGTCCATGCTCGCATCACGGTGGCGCAACATGGCCTCGATCCACGGCCGGTAGAGGCGCAGCATCGCGGTAAGCCAGCGGTTGGTGGGCCACGACGGAAACGCGTGATCGATCTCGAAACCTTGCAATGCGGCGATCGCATCCTCGGCGCGAAACCAGGAGTCGTCGGTCACCCAGCGGTTTGTGGTGAACAATTCGATAGGAAAACCCCAGGCGTCCATCGACACCGCCACCAGATGACAGATCGCCTGGTCGCCGCTCGGCCGCGCTTCGATGGCGTGCGGCACGTCCAGCGGAACACAACCCGCCGGCAATCCGCCCGCGCGCACGAAGGTGTGGAAGTGGCCGTGCTCGTTTTCGACCTCGCGGTGCGCGTGATAGTAGTACTGCGAGTGGGTGTCGGCGTCGAAGACGTCGTCGGGCGGATAGTGCTTCATCTCGATGAAGTCATGACCGCGCAACACTTCGCCGACCACGTTCAGACCACCCTTGCGCAACACGCGGTAGCAGGTCTCGATCTCGCGCGCCGCATCAAGCATCGCGCGGCGCTGTTCGAGCGCGATGTCGGCCAGATCGGGCAGAAAGCCCGATAACAGCGGTAAGGAATTCATTCACCCTCCCCACGAAATTCGGGCGCCCGCAGGCGCCCGAGACAGCATCGACGCGATGCCCGGATCAATAGTATGTCGACTTCTTTGGCTTGCAAGGGTTACTCGCGGCGCACGGATTTTTCGCCGCACAGGGATTGGCGGCGCACGGGTTCTTGCCCGCGCAGGGGTTCTTTGCCGCACATGGATTGGCCGCACACGGATTCTTCGCCGCGCAAGGATTGCTGCCCGAACTTGCCGTCATCGCGCGGTAACGCGTTTGCTCATCGGACGTATAAGCCACCAGCGCGGCCAGCGTTTCCGACTTCCAGTCCAGCGGCTTGGTCGCCATCGGCGTCACCATGCACAACTGCACCATCTCGTCGAGATGGATTTTATTGATTCCGGCATCGGCGGCCATCGCCACCTTGTGCGGATAGGGTTCCTTGAATGTCGGCGCGTAGGAAGCGCCGTTGACATGGCACGTGTTGCAGGACATGCCATTGCTCGACAGGCTGGTGTCGTTGAACAGCGCTTCACCCTTCGTTGCGAGATCCTTGTGGTTGCCGCGATAAGGGGTGTAGCCGGCCGGGCGCTTGATCGCCTTCGCCGTGCACGGGTTCGCAGCGGCACAGGGATTGGCGGCAGCGGCGCATGGGTTCTTGGCCGCGCACGGATTTTTCGCTGCACAGGGGTTAGCGGCACAGGGGTTCTTGGCCGAACACGGGTTCGCTGCGCAAGGATTCATGGCGGCCGAACCCTTGCGGTCACGCGCCGCACACGGGCTGCACGGGGAGGCCGCATGCGCCAGTCCGCCCGCGGCCATCAATCCACTGGCCAGCATCGCGGAAGCGAGCGCATGTCGTGTCATCGTCGTTCTTCTCATGGGTGCTCCTCCTGTTTCAGGGCGGGGTGCTTGGTGTCGTGGTCAGCCCGCCGACCCGTTCAGGGTCGACGGGCTCAACTGCTAAGACCCATGAGACAGGGGCTTTCTTACACGCGCATCAAATGAACGCAGGTCAACGGCGCGCGGCGCATGCCAGCCCCGGCGCGTTTACGGCCAATGAAAACTTTTCTTGCGATTTTTTTCAAATGCGTTAACAATGCGGCCTCCACGCACCTGATTCGCCTCACTCGCAATCGGGTCTTTCATCACCTCGCGGCCTGAGCGCGTAGAGATGGAGCGGCAGAGGCACCACGATTCGAACCGTGATGCGACAAGTCCGACAGAACGCAGTGGAGGAGACGAACGGGGACACACCCGATCAAAGCAGGATATAAAAAAATACGGCCCGCCCCCGAACAGGAGGCGGGCCTAATAATTTGTGCGCTCTCATCCCGCGCCCGGCGACGCCAGGCTGCGCAGCAGGCGCGGGTAATACCAGCCGAGCGACAGCGCGCGCGCCACGTAGTTTGCGTACAGCGCCAGCCACAGGCCGTGGTTGCCCCAGGGCTGCGTCAGCCACCACGCGGCAATGAATACCAGCAGCGAAAAGAGCATCGCATTGCGCATATCGACACTGCGCGTTGCGCCAATGAACACGCCGTCGAGCTGGAACGGCGCCACGCCCATGAGCGGCGCCAGCGCTGCCCACGGCAGATAGTCACGCGCTGCCGCGCGCACCGCCGGGTCGGTCGACAACGCATCGATCGTCGCACCACCGAATAGCAAGAAACCAAGCGACACCACGGCCGCGACGCCCGTCGCCCACGCACTGGTGAGCCATACGGCGCGCGTAAAGACGGTGCGCTGGCGGGCACCGATTGCACGGCCCACCAGCGCCTCGGCGGCAAAGGCGAGGCCGTCGAGGAAATAGGCACTGACCGAAACGAACTGCATCAACACCGCGTTGGCGGCGAGAATCACATCGCCCTGACTCGCCCCCTGGGCCATGAACCAGACGAACACGAAAATGAGCGACAGCGAGCGGATCATGATGTCGCGATTGACGGCGAGCGTGCGCCGCAAGCGGTCCGCAACGAGCACATGCGCCAGTTCAATGCGCGTGCCGCGCCGGCGCAGGTAGCGCACGGCAATCAGCAAACCGACCCCCACCGCAACGCATTCGGCGATGACCGTGCCGAGCGCGACGCCGCGCACATTCATGTCGAGCACGAGGACAAAAAAAGCATCGAGCGCGATATTCGTCAGGTTGAGCACGAGCTGGATCACCAGCCCTATATCGGTACGCCCGAGGCCGACGAACCAGCCGAGCAAGGCATAGTTCGCCAGCGTCGCGGGCGCCGCCCAGATGCGGATGTCGAAATACCCCGCCGCCAGCGTCTCGACGCGGTCGCTACCGTCAATCAGCGAGAACGCGACCTTGCCGATCGGCCACTGCAGCACGATCAACGCCACACCGGCAACGGCAGCAATCAGCAACGCACGCCCCAAGGCCGCCGCCATTTCGCGCTCATCGCCCTCGCCCATCGCCTGCGCGGTCAGCCCCGTCGTGCCCATGCGCAGAAAACCGAATGCCCAGAAGACGAAGGTAAAAATCAGCGCCGCCAAGGCGACTGCGCCGATGTATTCCGGCCCCGGAATGCGTCCCATGATCGCCGTATCGACCAAGCCGATGAGCGGCGTCGATACGTTGGACAGCATCACCGGGACGGCGAGGCGGAGTACGGATCGGTGGGTTATGGGCGGCATGGTTGCGGGTTCCGCAGCGGGCGAATGGATAGCTTCGGACGGAGGCTCGAACCGCCGACGGCTTCGCCCTATCGCTTCAAATCGGGCAGCGAGCTGGGCAGCGGCCGCAGATCCGCAGCATCGGCCTGCTGGCAACGGGCGGCCTGGCGCGCATTAGCCGTCACCATCGGGATGCCAAGTGAGCCGCGAGCGTGAGAGTGAAATAGTCGAACGTTTGACGGCCACGCTGGCATCCACCACCCACTTCATTGCTCGTCCCGGCTTTCGCGCAGCAATTGCTCGGACGGCGTCTGCGCGCGGCCCTCACTCAAGGCGCGCACCTGTGACGCGAGACGTTTGAACTCATCCGCGCGATCTTCGGGATCGGGGCGCCTCAGCGCATCAGCCACGATTGCACGCAGTTCAGCCTCCATCGAGCGGCCGTGTTTCGCGGCGCGCTCGCGCAAACGCTGTTTGAGATCGTCGTCGAGATAGCTAAGCACCATGTCACTCATGATCGACTCCTTCAATGCTGACGATATCACTGATATCGCCATCGGAAGATACGTCAAGTGTCGACGACGAGCCCCCGTCCGACTTGGTTTCATATCCGCGGATAGGTGGGCAGACCAGAACGGCTTGTAAGGAACGTAAATGGCACTGCCGGCTACGACGTCGACAGTGAAGCCCTTCGCGCTCGCTGCATTCGCAATTAAACAAATCCCGGCTCAACCTCCAAGCGCACGCCGAACCGCTCCCACACGTCCGCGGAAATTCGCTCGGCGAGGCGTTTGACGTCGGTTCCGGTAGCGCCGCCACGGTTGACCAGCACCAGCGCCTGGCGGTCGTGGCAGCCGACGGGGCCGAGATTCTTGCCCTTCCAGCCGCAGCGCTCGATGAGCCAGCCGGCGGCGAGTTTGGTACTTCCGTCGGGCTGCGGGTAATGCGGCGCGTCGGGGTGTTGCGCGAGCAAGGCGCTTGCCGTGTCTATGTCGACAACGGGATTCTTGAAGAAGCTGCCGGCATTGCCGAGGGTGGCGGGGTCGGGGAGCTTTTGCTGGCGGATGGCGATGACGGCGTCGGAAATCTGGCGCGCGCCGGGGGCGTCGATGTCGCGGTCGCTGAACCAGCGTTTCAGGTCGGCGTAGGCGAGCACCGGTTGCCAGCGTTTGGGCAGCCGAAAGACCACACGGGTAATCACGTAGCGGCCCGCGGCCTGGTGCTTGAAAACACTGTCGCGGTAGCCGAAGCGGCAGTCGGCTGCGTCGAAGCGGTGGCACTGACCACTGTCGAGCTCGATCGCTTCGAGATGATCGAAGCGTTCGGCGATTTCGAGTCCGTAGGCGCCGATGTTCTGTATCGGCGTGGCACCCACCGTGCCGGGGATGAGAGAGAGATTTTCGAGACCGGGCAGGCGCTGCTCGAGAGTCCAGCGTACGAAGTCGTGCCACGGCTCGCCTGCGCCGGCCGCGACGAGGATGGCGTCGCCGGTTTCGCCGATCACCGCGCGCCCGGTCAGCGCGACATGCAGCACCAGCCCGTCGACGTCGCCCAAGAAAATGAGGTTGCTGCCGCCACCGAGCACCAACGGCGATCCGCGCAGCGCGCCGTCCCGCGCAGCGGCAGCCAGCAACTCGACATCATCAATGCGCCAGTAGTGGGCCGCGCGGGCAGGCAGGCCGAAGGTGTTGAGTCGATCGAGCGAAACGTTGCGTTGCATGCGGCTCAGGCGCCTTCGCTGCGCGATGCGATGGGGAAATAGCGATCGTAGGCCAGATTGAAGGCGAAGGCGTAGGCCGTGTAGGCAATGGCGAGGCCGATGTCGGCGACCAGCGCGGCCATCCAGCCGAGATCGGTCCACCAGACGATAAGCGGCAAGGAGGTGACGAGAATGCCGATTTCGAAGCCGATCGCTTGCAACACGCGCATGCCGAACGGGCGGCGGTCGGCAGTGCGCCCGGTGGCGCGCCCTTCGAACCAGTCGAACGTCGTGTTGTAAGCGGCGTTCCACACGGCTGCCATGAACGCAATGACCGCGAGCAGTGCAGCGGACTCGATCAACGGTTCGCCGCTGGCCCACGCAAACGGTGGCGCGATGAGCAGCAGACCGCCGATCTCGAACAGCGTGATCTGGCGCAGTCGATCCCAGATC
>CBDULG010000219.1:0-5519 GCA_965367985.1 uncultured Rhodocyclaceae bacterium | reverse complement strand
GATCGTCTCGATCGGCTTGGCGCCCAGATCGTCGCTCAGGAAACGCTCACCCAGCGAGGCCAGCGGCAGCAGGCAGATGATGAACAAGATTACCTTGATCGCGGCAATCTGCGGATTGGACAGGGTGCGGATCGGTGGCATACGCGTCCGGGAAGAAAGGGCCTTCGAATACGGTCTCAGAATTTCTTGCGCAGGTCTATGCCGGCATCAAGCGCGGCGACCTGATCGGCGTAGCCGGACGGATGTCGCTGGGGCGTTTGATCAGCGCGGCGAGGGATTCGGTGTATTGCGCGCAAAGCGTTGCTTGCTCAGACCGCGTTTTTTGCCGCGCTCTTACATCGCGCGAATGCGGGTGGACGGCAGGCGAGACCGAACGGTGTTTTCGAGCGTGGCGCGATCGCAAGGTTCCCCTCGGCCATGGCTGCGGGCGATGCAGCGTACCGCGTGCCTTTTGGGCTAAACTCGAATGCTTGTTTGCACGCGACTATTCAGGAATTCAGATGTCCGCCTCGATGAAAATCCATATTGACGATGTCCGCATTACGGAAATCAAGGAGCTGGTGCCGCCCGCCCATGTGCTGCGCGAATTTCCGGCCAGCGAAAAGGCGGCGGTGACGGCGTACGAGGCGCGCCAGGCGCTGCACCGCATCCTTTATGGCGCGGACGACCGCCTGCTGGTGATCATCGGGCCATGCTCGATCCATGATTTCGACGCCGCGATGGAATACGCGCGGCTGCTCAAGGAAGAGGCCGATCGTCTCAAGGACGACCTGCTCGTCGTCATGCGCGTTTACTTCGAGAAGCCGCGCACCACGGTGGGCTGGAAGGGGCTGATCAACGACCCCTATCTCGACAACAGCTTCAAGATCAACGAAGGCGTGCGCCTGGCGCGCAAGCTGCTCTGGGAGGTCAACGAACTCGGCCTGCCCGCCGGAACCGAATTCCTTGACATGATCACGCCCCAGTACATCGCCGACCTGATCAGTTGGGGCGCCATCGGTGCGCGCACCACCGAGAGCCAGGTGCACCGCGAACTGGCCTCCGGCCTGTCCTGCCCGGTCGGCTTCAAGAACGGCACCGATGGCAACATCAAGATCGCCGTCGATGCGATCAAGGCGGCCCAGTCGCCACACCATTTCCTGTCGGTCACCAAGGCGGGGCACTCGGCGATCGTATCGACGCGCGGCAACGAGGACTGCCATGTCATCCTGCGCGGCGGCAAATCCACCAACTACGATGCCGCCAGTGTCGATGCCGCATGCAAGGAGCTGGCCGCCAGCAGCGTGCCGGCGCGCGTCATGATCGACTTTTCGCACGCAAACAGCCAGAAGCAGCACGCCCTGCAGCTCGAAGTGGCGCAAGACGTGGCGCGCCAGATGAGTGCCGGCGATGACCGCATCATCGGCGTGATGATCGAATCCCACCTCAAGGAAGGCCGCCAGGATCTCAAGCCTGGCGTCGAACTCGAATACGGCAAGAGCATTACCGACGCCTGCATCGGCTGGGACGACAGCGTCAAGGCGCTCGACCTGCTTGCCGACGCGGTGCGCAACCGCCGCGTACAGCGCGCCAGCGCCTAGCGCCGGCGTGACCGGCGTCATCCGGTCGAGCCGCGATTACTCGCCGGATGGCGTGATGATCGCGCCTTCGCTGCATGATGAGCGCTACCGCGCAGGAACCCGGCCGTGCGGTCATAGGTCAACAAGGGCCAAACGCAAGCTTTGAGGCGCCCCGCGCCCGTGGAGAGGTCATGACACGCCGCACGAAAATGCTCATTCTCGGCGCCGGCACGGCCGGCCTGACGGCGCTCAAGGAAGCGCAGCGCTATACCGACGACATCATCCTGGTGAACGCGGGGCCCTACGGCACGACCTGCGCGCGTGTCGGCTGTATGCCCTCCAAGGCGCTGCTCGAAGTGGCGCACGCGCTCGGTCGCCGGCGGTGGTTGGCCGAGGTTGGCGTGGGCGGCACCGAGGCACTCGCGGTCGATCTGCCGGCGGTGATGGCGCATGTGCGGGCCTTGCGTGACCGCTTCATCTCCGGGCCGATCAAGCTGGCCAAGTCGCTCGACGAATGCAGCATTCATGGGCGGGCGAGGTTCGTCGATCCGCAAACGATCGAGGTGAACGGCGAGCGGATCCAGGCCGAGACGATCGTGATCGCCACAGGCACGCGCCCCGTCGTGCCCGATGCGTGGCGGTCGTTCGGCGATCGAATCGTCACATCCGATGCCGTTTTCGAACTCATGGCGCCCGCGCGTCGCATTGGCGTGGTCGGGCTGGGGCCGATTGGCGTCGAACTCGGCCAGGCCTTCGCCCAACTGGGTTGCGAGGTGCACGGCTTCACACGCGGCCCGCATGTGGCGGGGATTGCCGACGACGAGGTCAACGCCAGCCTGGTCGGCGTCCTCGAGGCGCAGATGTCGGTCGTCACTGGCGCCGATGTATCGCTGCACGACGGCGGCGAACATATCGTGATAGAGGGTGGCGGTAAGCGCGCCGAAGTCGATTGGGTGCTCGCCTCGCTCGGACGCCGGCCGAATATCGATGACCTCGGCCTGGAAAATCTGGGCGTCGAACTCGATGATCGCGGCATGCCGGTTTTCGATCACGAAACGCTGCAGATCGGCGGTCTACCGATCTTCATTGCCGGTGATGTCAATGGTCAGCGCCCGCTGCTGCACGAAGCGGCCGACGAGGGCCGTATGGCGGCCTATCATGCGTTGCATCCCGAGGCCGAGTGCCTCGACCGGCGCACGCCGGTCGGCATCGTGTTCACCGAACCCGGCGCCGGCTTCGCGGGGCAGACCGCAAAGACGCTGGCCGACAGCGGCAGGGGCTTCGTTACCGGTTCGACCTCGTTCGACGATCAGGGCCGCGCGTTGACGGCCGGGCGCAATGCCGGCGTGATGAAGGTGCATGCCGATGCGCAGGACGGGCGAATTCTGGGCGCGGAGGTGGTCGCGCCCGATGCCGAGCATTTGATTCATTTGCTGGTGTGGTCGATACAGCAGGGCATGACGCTCGATCAGATGTTGCAGAAGCCGTTCTATCATCCGACCGTCGAAGAGGGGCTGCGCAGCGCGCTGCAATCTGCACGACGCGAACTAGGCACACGGCGCTCGCTCCCGGATCTACCGCTCTGTCACGACCGTGCCGACTGGGCGCTGGGCTGAGCCCCACGGCGCCTATGGCTTCCACGCGCCGGGCGGCAAGGCGCGGAATCACGGGCGCCGATAGGGTGCTAACATCGAGACGAAGTCGTCACCAAAACTAAAGGGATACTCTTGGCCAAACCAAACTACTCGTTCGAAAAGCGCCAGCGCGATCTGGCGAAAAAACAGAAGCAGGAAGAGAAGCGCCAGAAGAAGCTGGCCGCCAAGGCAGCGGCGGGGGACGCGGGGGAGGATTCGGCCGGCAGATCGCCAAACGCCGAAACCGCGCATCATGAGGGTAAGACGCCCGACGCGTGATCGGCTTCGGCGCGCGGGAGCGGATGCCCTGAAAGCCGCACTCGCGCAGGTCAGTTCTCGGTCAGCGTCATCAAGATATCGGCATACCAGGCGCAGTTCAGGCCGAGCGCTTCGTCGGCTTCCGCATCGCGCGCGCCTACATCGAGGCGGGCGGAATGCACGCCTAACAACATCCACGGCAGATCGCCATGTTCGGCATCCGGTGCGTCGATCCGCATGACGACTGGCGCGCCGCTGCTCCCGCGATGGGTGCGTGCATCGGTGAGAAAATAGCCTTGACCCTGAAACCGCAGCCCGAAAGACGAGGCGATGATCGCGTGGCGAACCACCGGCATGTGGTTGAGCGAATCGTGGAAACCGAGCGGAAACCCCACCACCAGCAGTGAACTTCCCACCTCAACCTGATCGAGCTGGCCAAGCAGATGGTGCGGCGTAAAGGCCCGATAACGCGTAGAAGCGGGCAGCGCGTCGCGCTCGATCTCGATCACCGCGACGTCGATTTGACCCGCGACATCAACGCCTTGCCGCCACAGGCTCTGGCCGTCGCGATACAGCGGGATAGAGAACCCGGTGGCGGCGCCAACGTTCTCCGCGTCGATATGCAACTCGATCTCGATGCGGTCGGGATAGTGCTCGCTCGGTTCGTCGAAAAACACGTGCCGGCTGGTGACCAGAAACAGACGCTCATCGCGGGCGAAGAAAAAACCGCTCGCATTGGTGAGTTGCTGTTGCTGTACGAACGTGAACACGCGTGCTGAAGTCAGGAGGATGGGTTCGATCATGGCGTGCGGCGGACCTGTTCGGTGTCAATGGAGAATCGTGCTGGGCGGATGCAGGAAGCGATGGTAAAGGCGCCTCGTCCGCTACGCCGCATCGGCACGCCGCGGCAGTTTCCAGTCGGGGCGCACGAAGTGGCACGTGTAGCCATTCGGTTGCCGCTCCAGGTAATCCTGATGCTCCGGTTCGGCCTCCCAGAAATCACTGGCGGGCGCGACTTCGGTTACCACCTTGCCAGGCCAAAGGCCTGAGGCGTCGACATCGGCAATGGTGTCTTCGGCAACCCGTTTCTGCTCGTCATTTGTGTAAAAAATAGCCGAGCGATAGCTTGGGCCGCGATCGTTGCCTTGCCTGTTCGGCGTCGTCGGATCATGAATCTGGAAAAAGAACTCGAGCAGCTCGCGAAAGCTGATTTTCGCGGGTTCAAAGTCGATTTCGATCGCTTCGGCGTGGTTGCCGTGATTGCGATAGGTCGCGTTCGGCACCTCGCCACCGGTATATCCGACCCGGGTGGTCACTACGCCGGGCAGCTTGCGGATCAGATCCTGCATGCCCCAGAAGCAACCCCCGGCCAGCACAGCGCGTTCAACACTCATCACACATCCTCCACTTGATTGAGATAAGCCCCGTAGCCCTCCGCTTCCATATCATCGCGATGAATGAAGCGCAGCGAGGCAGAATTGATGCAGTAGCGCAGGCCACCCCGGTCAGCAGGCCCGTCTTCAAAAACATGGCCGAGGTGGCTGTCACCGTGGGTAGACCGCACTTCGGTACGAATCATTCCATGCGTGGCGTCACGCAGCTCGTTGACGTTCGCCGGCTCGATCGGTTTGGTAAAGCTCGGCCAGCCGCAACCAGACTCGAATTTATCGGAAGAGGCGAACAGCGGCTCGCCCGAAACGATGTCGACATAGATGCCGGGTTCTTTGTTGCCAAGATACTCGCCGGTGCCAGGGCGCTCGGTGCCACTTTGCTGCGTCACGCGGCGCTGTTCCGGCGTGAGGCGGGCGAGCGCTTCGGGGGTTTTCCGGTAGTTTGGCATGCTCAGGCTCCTTCAGTATTACGTTGGTGGAGGATGGCGATTCGGCCGCACGCTGTCCACTTGGCGCCGTCCGATGCAGTTCTTGCTCTTGATCCTCGCCCCATTGTGTACGAGGCTGTGCCAGAACGATTTCTTACGTTTCCCGGCAAACAACCGCCACCATGACGCGCAAAATCATCCACTGCGATTGCGATTGTTTCTACGCAGCCGTCGAGGTGCGTGACGATC
>CBDULG010000218.1:0-5537 GCA_965367985.1 uncultured Rhodocyclaceae bacterium | reverse complement strand
ACTCGATCTGGCAAAGTTGAACAGCGCCGCGCGATGCGTGATCGAGGCGCGCTGGCCGGGCTGCCGCATCCACTTGCCGGGCCGGCCAGGCAAGGCCGTGCGGCAACTGGCGCAGGAGTCCGGACTGGCGCCGGTACTGCGCGACCGCCTGCCGATTCTGCGGGTGGACGACAAGGTCGCATGGATGGCCGGCGTCGGCATTGCGGCCGGCTTCGCGGGCCCGCCCGGCGCGCCGGGCCTGGAACTGCGCTGGCGCGTGCCAGCGCGCTATTCGGTATCCGGCGAGACCGTGCTGTAGAGGCCGGCCACGGTCAGTTGCTGGGCCAGTTCGACGGCGGAGCGCACGGCCATTTTCTCGAACACGCGGGCGCGATGGACTTCCACGGTGCGCATCGAGATGTTCAGTTCGTCGGCAATCACCTTGTTATATTTGCCGGCAAGAATCAGCGCCATCACTTCGCGCTCGCGGCCGGTGAGGTGCTCGAGCCGGTGTTCGACGTCTTCTCGCGTGGCACGCTGCGCGGCGAGGCGCGCGTCTTCGTCGAGCGCCGATTGCACAATATCCACCAAGGCATTGTCGTCAAATGGCTTTTCGATGAAATCGAAGGCACCGCGCTTAAGTGCGCTGACCGCCATTGGCACATCCCCATGGCCGGTGATAAAGACCACCGGCAGTACGCTGCCGCGCCGGCGCAGCGTGTCGGCGCAATCGAGTCCGCTCATGCCGCTCATGCGGATATCCATGACCACGCAGCCGCGCCACTCGAGCTGCCACGCGGCAAGAAAGGCTTCGGCGGATTCCCAGGTAGCGCACGGCACGTTGCGTGTGCGAAACAGCCAGTCGAGGGCGTCGCGGATGGCCTCGTCGTCATCGACAATATGGGTGAGCGGTGGGCTTGGCCGGGCGGACGACGGTGGCGTCGGTCGGAAGGTCATGAGGCGCGCGGTAGTGAGAAGGTAAAAATCGTACCACCGTCGGGATGGACCTCGAAACCGAGGCGGCCGCCGTGCACTTCGGCAATCGAGCGGCAGATGTTGAGCCCCATGCCCATGCCCTCGACCTTGGTGGTAAAGAACGGTTCGAAAATACGCTTGGCCGATTCCTCGTCGATGCCGGGCCCGGTGTCAACGACTCGCAAGGTCACGAAATCGTCGTCGACAAACGTATCGACCTGGATGACACGGCGGTCGGGCGGCAGGTCGGCCATTGCGTCCATTGCGTTGCGGATCAGGTTGACGGCGACCTGTTCGAGCATGACCGGGTCGGCGTTGACCGGCAGTGACGGTTTGGCCAGCACGGTGTTTACAGCGACGCGGCGCTTGCGCGCGTCGGCCTCGAGCAATGCGACCGCATCGCGTACCGCGATGTTCAGATCGATCATTTCGCGCTTCGGTTCGCTGCGGCGCACGAAGTCATGCACGCGGCGGATGATGTCGCCGGCGCGGCGCGCCTGCCGGGTGATCTTGCCGATAATGTCGCGCAGTTCGCCCGCGTCGGGGGGGGCGTCGTCCAGGCGGTTGAGGCAACCGGCGCCATAACTCGAGATGGCCGCGAGCGGTTGATTGAGTTCATGCGCCAGCGTCGAGGCCATCTCGCCCATGCTGATCAGGCGCGAGGTAGCTTGCAGGCGCTCTTCCTGCTGACGCGCCAGTGCTTCGGCCTGTTTCTCCGCGGTGATGTCGAGGAACGAACCCATCCAGCCGGTCTGCTTGCCGGTGGCGTCGATCAGCGGCGCTTCGAAAATGAGGGCGTCGATGGGGTGGCCGTCCTTGTGGCGAAAGCGGATTTCGACACCCTCGCGCGGTGCGCCGCCGGCGAGGATTTCGTTGTGAATGGCCACGGTGCGCGCCATTTCGTCGGGGTCCCAATACGGCATGGGCGGTTCGGCGCCGATCAGCTCGGCCTCGTCGTAGCCGGTCATGCGGCAGAACGCCGGGTTGACGTAGGTGACCTTGCCGCTGGTGTCGCGCGCGCGCAGGCCGGTGAGCAGCGAATCCTCCATCGCGCGGCGGAAGGCCATGTCGCCGCGCAGCGCGCGTTCGGCGGCCTGCCGGCCCAGTGGGTGCTGGCGCAATTGCCACAAGCTCCAGACGATGATGCCGCCGAGAAACACGGCCGCACCAATGAGCAGCACTGGGAACCAGCGGGTCGGCGCCTTGTAGGCGCTGACTCGCAGCGTCAGGCCGTGACCGGGCGGGTCGAGCGGAATGGCGTACTGTTGCGTACCCGGTTGCGCCTCGACCTTCGATTTCGCGGCGATTTCGTTGCCGTCGGCGTTGTGCACACTGACCCGGTAGCGCTCGGAAAACCACCACGGCAGATCGCGCGCGACGAGTTGATGGATTGCATAGACGCCGATCACCGTGCCGGCGTGTTGGCTATCGACGAATATCGGCACATGCACGTTGAAACGCCAGGTATCGCCGATGACCGGGTAAGGCGCCCCATATACGGCCCGCCCCACCGCACGGGCGAGCAGGTTGGCCTCGTTTGTCTCAATGGCGCCGCGGCCCTTGCCGTCGAGCGGCTGCCCGGCGACATAGGGGCGGCCGCCGACAACGGTGTTTTCGCCGTCGAGCCAGAGTATCTGGGTGAGCCCGTTGCCGGGTTTGAGCAGTTGCGCGAGCCGCGCGGCGCTTTGTTCGCTGATCGGTTCGGCGGCGATCAGTTCGCCGCCGATCTGCGCCAGCTGCTCCTCGTTGCGATCGAGGCGAAAGCGCAGATCCTGTTCCATCCACAACACGTCGTTGATCATCGTTTCGCGTTGTGTTTCGTCGTCGAAACGGCGGGTCATCCACACCAGCGCGATGATGACGACGAGCATCAGCGCAAGCATGAGCGGCGGCAGGCGCCAATACCAGGCCGGTGTGGTGCTAGACGACAAATCCCGATCCGCCATGCCGATGTGGTCTTCCCCAATAGCGGGCGCAGCCGCGCAGAGTCGACACTCTATACGAAGGGCTGAACGCAGCGGCCGCCGACATCTACAACACCGTATCCGCGGGAAGGTAAGCGCAATGCAGTGGCGAGTGATAGTTGCCGGGTTCCTCTGTCTGTGTGCTTATCACGGCGTGCTGGCAGCCGAGCCGATCCTGATCAAGTTCAGCCACGTTGTGGCGCCCAATACGCCCAAAGGCATGGGCGCGCAAAAGTTTGCCGAACTGGCCGAGAAATACACTGAGCGGGCCGTGCGCGTTGAGGTCTACCCCAACAGCAGCCTGTACAAGGATCGCGAGGAGATGGAAGCGCTGCAGCTCGGTGCGGTCCAGCTCATCGCGCCGTCGCTCGCAAAGTTTGGTCCGTTGGGCGTGCATGAATTCGAAGTCTTTGATCTGCCTTATCTTTTCGACGATTCCGAAGCGCTGCACAAGGTGACGACCGGACCGCTCGGCGCTCAGATGCTCGAATCGCTCGAATCGCGCGGTATTACCGGGCTGGCGTTCTGGGACAACGGCTTCAAGTCGTTTTCGTGCAACACGCCGATTCGTCTGCCAGAGGACCTGAAGGGCAAGCGCATGCGTATCCAGTCGTCGAAGGTTCTCGATGCGCAAATGCGTGCGCTGGGCGCGCTGCCGCTGGTCACCGCCTTCTCCGATGTGGTGCAAGCGCTGCGCGCCGGCGTCGTCGACGGCACCGAGAATCCACACTCCAATTTCTACACCCAGCGCATGCACGAAGTGCAAAAGCATATGATCCTGACGGCTCACGGCTATCTGGGCTACGCGGTGATCACCAGCCAGAAATTCTGGGACGGCCTGCCGGGCGGCATCCGCGCTTCGCTGGAGCGCGCCATGCGCGAGGCGACCGACTACACCAACCGCATTGCACAGGCAGAAAACGACAAGGCGCTGGCCGCCGTCCGCGCGGCGGGCACCACCGAAATCTACGAACCGAGCGAAGCGGAGCGCAGCGCATTCAAGCGCGCCCTGTTGCCGGTCCACCAACAGATGGTGAAGCGCATCGGCCCGGCGCTGATCGAAGCGATTTACCAGGAGACCGGCTTCGATCCCGAGGCGTGGTAGGCCGTCGCGCCGTGGCCGCGTGGCAGAGTGTGGGCGTGCATGCGGATTGTTGGTAGAATGTCGAGCTAATTTTTCTCAAACATTCAAAACGATCCGGAGCAGTCCGACCATGGCAATTGAGCGCACCCTGTCCATCATCAAGCCCGACGCCGTCAGCAAGAACGTGATCGGAAAGATCTACCAGCGTTTCGAAGATGCCGGCCTGAAGATCATTGCCGCGAAGATGACGCATTTGTCGGCGCAGGAAGCGGGACAGTTCTACGCGGTGCACAAGGAACGCCCGTTTTACAAGGATCTGGTCGATTTCATGACCTCCGGCCCGGTGATGATCCAGGTGCTGGAAGGCGAAGGCGCGATTGCCAAGAACCGCGACCTGATGGGCGCCACCAATCCCAAGGAAGCGGCGCCGGGCACGATCCGCGCCGAATTCGCTGAATCGATCGACGCAAATGCCGTTCACGGGTCAGACGCGCCGGAAACGGCGGCGGTGGAGGTTGGCTTTTTCTTCCCCGGCATGAACGTCTATAGCCGTTGAACGTCATAGCCGTGCCAGCCAGGGCGTGGTCGCACCCGATCGCTGATTCGGGGTAAGCACGTTCCACGACGTCGGCCCGGTTTGCGGGCCGATTGCATTTGCGGGCAAAGGCAAAAAGCATGAACGAGAAGGTCAATCTGCTGGATTTCGATGTCGACGGCCTCGTCGACTGGCTGGCTGCGCGCGGCGAAAAACCGTTTCGCGCGCGCCAGGTGGTGCGCTGGCTTCATCGGTTTGGCGTAAGCGAATTCGGGCAGATGACCAACGTGGCCAAATCGCTGCGCTCGCGGCTTGCCGAAGAGGCCTGTGTGCGCGTGCCCCAGCCCATTCGCGATTCCGTATCGAGCGACGGCACCCGAAAGTGGCTGCTCGATGTCGGCAACGCGAACGCGGTCGAGACCGTCTTCATCCCGGAAACCAGTCGCGGTACGCTGTGTATTTCCTCGCAAGCCGGCTGCGCGCTCGATTGCGCGTTCTGTTCGACGGGCAAGCAAGGTTTCAACCGGAATCTCACGGCGGCGGAGATCATCGGTCAGCTGTGGCTGGCCAACCGCTTGCTGGGCGCTTCGCCCGATGGCGAACGGGTGGTCAGCAACGTGGTGATGATGGGCATGGGCGAGCCGCTGGCCAATCTCGACAATGTCATCGTCGCGCTTCGCCTGATGCTCGACGATCACGCTTACGGCCTGTCGCGCCGCCGTGTCACGGTGTCCACCTCGGGGATCGTGCCGGCCATGGACAGGTTGCGCGAAGCCTGCCCGGTGGCCCTCGCGGTGTCACTTCACGCGCCGAACGATGCGCTGCGCGACCAACTCGTACCGATCAACCGGAAATATCCGCTGCGCGAACTGCTGGCCGCCTGCAACCGCTATCTCACCGCCGCACCGCGCGATTTCGTGACCTTCGAGTATGTCATGCTCGACGGCGTCAATGACCACGACGCGCATGCACATGAACTGGTGGCGGTCGCCCGCGATGT
>CBDULG010000217.1:0-5543 GCA_965367985.1 uncultured Rhodocyclaceae bacterium | reverse complement strand
CGTCGACGCCTGGCGCTTTGTCGCTGTGCCGGTCGTAGTCGATGCCAAGGCCGCGCCACACGGTAAAGCCGTTGCGAAAGTCGGTGTCGGGCCACCAGCGTGTCTGGCAGGTGGGAAAATCCGGGCAGGCCAGTGCGGCGTAGTTGGTGCTGGTCCAGCCGCCGAGGACAATCTGCGCAACCACCAGCGCAAGTCCGATGCGAGCCCAGCGCAAGACCTGCGGCGTGACGCTGTAACGGCGCATTCGCGCAGCGCTCAGCGCAAGCATCGCCAACAGGGCCAGTGTGGTCATGCCGCCAATCAAATGGCCGGTGACAATCGCCGGTTTTAGCAGCAGCGTCACCGTCCATTTGCCGAGTAATCCCTGAAAGATCACCACGGCCACAAGCGCCAGCGCGATGCCGGGCCGCACCGACGGGTCACGACGATTGCGCAGCGCAATCGCCGCAATCACCAGAATGATCAAGCCGAGCGTGGCGGCAAGATAGCGGTGAATCATTTCCTTCCACGCCTTCGGCACGCTGACCGGTCCGTCGGGGGCGATCTCCTGTGCGCGCGCAATCTCGTCAGCCGCATGTGCCGGACTCAGCTGACCGTAACAGCCGGGCCAGTCGGGGCAGCCCAGACCCGCATCTGCCAGTCGCACATAGGCGCCGAGAATGACGACTGCCAGCGTAAGAACCAATGCGGTGAAGACGAGTTTGCGGTACATGGCTAACTCACCTGCGAGTATTTGAGCAGCCGTGCAAGATCCTTGATCATGCCCTTGGCCTCCAGTTCCGCGGGATAGCGCATCATCACAGCGCCGCGCGGATCGACCAGCCAGACGCGGGGGAGCGCCTCCGCAGCGAATCGCTGCCGCCAGACCGAATCCGCGCGCATGACAACGAGGCCGGGGTGCTCATCGAGCAACGCGCTATCCGGCGTGCCGTCCCCGATCAGCAGCCACGCACGACCGACGCGATCCATTTCCTTGGCCTGCGCGGTTCGCACCTGTCGCGTCAGGTAAAGCATCTCGCGGCAGGCCGCATCGCAGTCCGCGGGAGCCACCACGAGATAGGTCCACGCGCCCGTGAATAACCCGCGGTCGACCGGTTTCCCGGTCATGTCGGCAAGGACGGTTTCCGGCAGTGCCTCGGGAGTGACGAGCGTTCCGTAGTTCATGCGCTCCTGGGGCTGCCACACATAGAACGCAAAATACGATGCCGCTACGGGCAGCACGCAAACAAGAATCAGCGCTGCAAGCGTCCACCGCGCCTTATTCGTCATCCTGGCTTCCGACATTTCCTCGCCACCGCTTCCAGCCAAACCAGCCCACCAGTCCGGCCGCCAGCGCAGCCAGACCAAACCATTGCACCGCGTAACCACGGTGCCGATCAATACCCAATTCCGGACGCGGCCAGTCGCGTACAAGACTATCGTCACTCGCCGAGGTCTGCTCGACGATCGCTGCCGACACCGGCAACCCGGACCACGTCCGGTAGGCTGCCATATCGAGATACTGCCAAAGCCGCCCCTCGCCGGCCTGCGCCGACAACGTGAACGGCTTGCTTTCGGGGACGCGCACGCGGCCTGTCACGGTCACGGCGCCCCCCGGCGTTTCGACCTCCGGCTGATGCGTCCGGTCCATGCCGGCCGGCAACCAGCCTCGCTTGACCAATATCACCGTGCCCGCTCCGGTGTCGAGCGGCGTAAAAACGTGATAACCCGGCCGCCCCTCATGCACCCGGTTGTCGAGCAGAATGCTTTTTTCCGCAATCCAACGACCACTCACCTGAACCGTCCGCCATTCGGCAACATCATTCATATCGCTGACAATGGCCGGCGGCATGCGCTCTCGGGCTGCCAAACGTTCGCCCAGATGCACTTTCTCCTCGGCGCGACGGGTTTGCCACAGTCCAAGCTGAATCGTCAACATGCACACCAGAAGCCCTGCGATGTAGGGCAGCCAATCGATCAGGCGGCGCATCAGCCCCGCCCTGAGACACCTGCGGGTAGGCTAAACTTGCCGGACACTACCTGAGATATCGACATGCGCATCATCGTCATTCTGTTCCTGCTGGCAATCCTCGCCAGCCTCGGATCGGCCTTCGCGTTCCTGCTCCGCGATCATGGCAAAGGCCCCCGCACTGTCAAGGCACTCACATTGCGGGTAGGCCTGTCGATCGGGCTGTTCCTGCTGCTCATGGTGGGCTTTGCGACCGGCTTTATTCCCGCGCGCTTGTAGACCGTCGGCTACAGCCAGTACACCACGACGAAAAGAAACAGCCACACCACGTCGACGAAGTGCCAATACCACGCCGCAGCTTCGAAGGCGAAGTGGTGGTCCTTCGTGAAGTGCCCCGCCATCACGCGAAACAGCATCACCAGCAGCATGATCGCGCCGATCGTCACATGCAGGCCGTGAAAACCAGTCAGCATATAAAACGTCGAGCCATAGATGCCGGTGGTCAGCTTGAGATTCATCTCGCTGTAGGCGTGGATGTACTCATACACCTGAAAGCCCATGAATACTGCGCCGAGCAAGACGGTCGCCAGCAGGCCGATCTTGAGCTGCGTCCGGTTGTCTTTCATCATGCCCCAGTGCGCCCATGTCAGCGTGGCACCCGAGGTCAACAGGATCAACGTATTGATGGCCGGAATGCCCCACGCGGCCATCGGCGAAAACGGGTCTGCGGCATGCGGTCCGGCCGTTGGCCAAGCTGATTCGAAGCCCTGCCAAATGAGGCTTGCGCTTTCCCCGCTACCTAGATCGGGCACGGAAATCACCCGCGTGTAAAACAGCACGCCGAAAAACGCGGCGAAAAACATGACTTCGGAGAAGATGAACCAGCCCATGCTCCAGCGGAACGCGGCATCGACGTTCTTGCCATAGCGGCCGCCTTCGGACTCACGCACTACCGTGCCAAACCAGCCGAAAAGCATATAGACCAACACCGCCAGGCCGAGGAAGAACACCAGCTGTCCGGAATCCACCGCATTGATCCACATGGACGCGCCGCCACCGAGAAGCAGCAGGGCGACCGAGCCGACGATCGGGTAAATCGAAGGCTCGGGGACAAAATATTTTTCGAATGTCTGGCTCATAGGGGCATCTCCGGTCAGCGGTTCACGATGCAGCGCGGCCCGGGCGCTGCATCCACGTCATACACTTACGACAAAGCGCACAAAGGCGGCGATACTCAATACAAAAATCAGGCCGGCAAGCAGCCCGGCTACGATCACCGCCTTGGGATCGAGCGATGTCGCATCTTGTTGGTAGCCGCGCTGTTTGCGTATACCGATGAACGACCACAATACGGCGCGCAGCGTCGCCCAGAATCCCGCACGTCGTGGTGGTGGCGCGGTCATCCGCCGGCTTCTCCCGTCCTCGTCACCTGCGCCCGTGTGCCGGCAACTTCGAAGAAGGTGTACGACAGCGTAATGGTGTTCACGTCTTGCGGCAGCGTCGAATCGATGACAAATACCACGGGCATGATGCGGGTTTCGCCCGGTTGCAGTACCTGGCGTTCAAAACAGAAGCAATCGAGCTTGCGGAAATAATCCCCCGCAATCTGCGGACCGTAGCTCGGCACCGCCTGTCCGGTCACGGCCACATCGCGCGTGTTGGTCACTTCATAGCTGACCTGCACCATCTCGCCGGGATGAATGTCCACCGACTGCTGCATCGGCCGGAAGCGCCACGGCATGTCGTGCGTATTGGCGTCGAGTTCAATCGTCACGTTTCGCGCCAGATCGACCTGCGAATTCTCCGGCAGGCTCGGTTGCAGGATGTTGCGCAAGCCGGTCACCTGGCAGATCGCTTCGTAGAACGGCACCATCGCGAACCCGAAACCGAACATGCCGACCGCAGCGATGCCGAGGCGCATCAACAGGCGACGGTTCTCGTCAGCGCGCGCACTCATAGCCCGAACAACCACGTCTTGACCATAATGCCCGCGAAAAAGGCGAGCACGATGGTCAGCAGCACGAGGCCTGTGCGGACGTTTCGCTGGCGCGGGCGTGCCATCGCGTAGTCTGTCACTTGACGACCGGCGGCGTCTCGAAGGTGTGGTGCGGCGCCGGCGAGGGCACGGTCCACTCCAGCCCGTCGGCGCTGTCCCACGGCTTGGCGGCCGCCTTCTTTCCGCCACCGATGCACTTGACGAGCGCAACAACGAAGATCAGTTGTGAGAGGCCGAATCCAAACGCGCCAATCGACGCCAGTGCGTTGAAATCAGTGAATTGCAAGGCGTAGTCCGGAATGCGGCGCGGCATGCCGGCGAGGCCAAGAAAGTGCATCGGGAAGAAAGTGATGTTGAAGAAGATCATCGATGACCAGAAATGCAGTTTGCCGATGAATTCTGGATACATGTGCCCGGTCCACTTCGGCATCCAGTAGTACGCCCCGGCAAACAGTGCGAACAGCGAGCCGGCCACCAGCACGTAGTGGAAGTGCGCGACGATGTAATAGGTGTCCTGGATCTGGATATCGATCGGCGCGATCGCGCAAATGAGGCCCGTGAACCCGCCCATCGTAAATACGAAAATAAAGCCGACGGCCCAAAGCATGGGTGTTTCGAAACTCATCGAACCGCGCCACATGGTGGCCACCCAGTTGAACACCTTCACGCCGGTCGGCACCGCAATCAGCATGGTGGCGTACATGAAGAAAAGCTGCGTCGCGGCCGGCATGCCGGTGGTGAACATATGATGGGCCCAAACCACGAACGAGAGTACGGCGATCGACGCGGTGGCGTAGACCATCGAGGCGTAGCCGAACAGGGGTTTGCGGGCAAAGGCCGGAATGATGTGACTCACGATGCCGAATGCCGGCAGGATCATGATGTACACCTCGGGGTGACCGAAGAACCAGAACACGTGCTGGTAGAGCACCGGGTCACCGCCACCGGCGGCGTTGAAGAAGCTGGTACCGAAGTGACGATCGGTCAGCACCATGGTCACCGCGCCGGCCAGCACCGGCATGACGGCAATCAGCAGATAGGCGGTGATCAACCATGTCCAGCAGAACATCGGCATTTTCATCATGGTCATGCCGGGCGCACGCATGTTGAGCACGGTGACGATGATGTTGATCGCCCCCATGATCGAGCTGATACCCATGATATGCACGGCGAAGATCGCCATGTCCATACCCATGCCCATCTGCACCGACAGCGGCGCGTACATCGTCCAGCCGGCCGCGTTGGCGCCGCCGGGCACGAAGAATGAGCCCAACAGCAGGATCGCCGCGGGCGGCAGCAGCCAGAAGCTCCAGTTGTTCATGCGCGCAAATGCCATGTCGGGCGCGCCGATCATGAGCGGAATCATCCAGTTCGCGAAGCCCACGAAGGCCGGCATGATGGCGCCGAACACCATCACCAGACCGTGCATGCTGGTGAGCTGGTTGAACAGTTCGGGTTGAACGACCTGCAATCCAGGTTGGAACAATTCGGCCCGGATGGTCAGCGCCATCACGCCCCCGGAGAGGAACATGACGAAGCTGAAAAGCAAATACATCGTGCCGATGTCTTTGTGATTGGTGGTCATCACCCACCGCATCA
>CBDULG010000216.1:0-5558 GCA_965367985.1 uncultured Rhodocyclaceae bacterium | reverse complement strand
CCGGCTCCCGCCGAGCCCGCCAGGCCCGCCGAGCCGGCGGCCCCCGTCGCGGCGATCGGCGACGGGCCGGCAATCGAAGCGCACTTGCAGCAATCCGCGATCGACGAGGGACGCGTCAGCTTTGCCGAACTCTTCCGCCACGGCCGGCGGCTGTTCGTTGCCAAATTCAACCGCTACGATGGCCAAGGCCGCCCAGCCACGACCGGTGGCGGCGCAGCGCGACACCCCGATGGCCAGCCGAGCTTCGTTCGCACGTCCGCGCCAGACGCGAATTCCTGCGCCGGCTGCCATAACGATCCCTTCATCGGCGGCGCCGGCGACATCGTCGCCAACGTGTTCGTGCTGGCACAGACCCTCGACCCGGTGACCGAATCGGTCTCGCCGGAATTCAGCAACGAGCGCAATACGCTGGGCATGCAGGGCAGCGGCGCGATCGAGATGCTGGCGCGCGAAATGACGGCCGAGTTGCAGGGGCGGCGTGAGGCAGCATTGCTTCAAGCCGGACGAACCGGCCAAGCGGTGAGCGCGCGCCTGCGTGCGAAGGGCGTTAGCTTTGGCACGCTGACGGCCTACCCTGACGGTGGCGTCGACACGTCGAAGGTCGAAGGTGTCGATGCGGATCTTACGATACGTCCATTCCACCAGAAGGGCGCTGTGGTGTCGCTGCGCGAGTTCAGCAACAATGCCATGAACCATCATCACGGCATGCAAGCGGTCGAACGTTTCGGCGCCGCGATGACAGGGAGCGACGATTTCGACGGCGACGGCGTGACCGACGAACTGACAGTGGGCGACATGACCGCGCTGAGCGTGTTTCAGGCCGCGTTGGCCGTCCCGGGCCGGGTGCTTCCGCAAAGCCGCGCTGCACGACGCGCGGTACGCCGCGGCGAGCGGCTATTTCGTGACATCGGCTGCGGCACGTGCCATGTACCCGCGCTCAAGCTCAACAGCCGGTACTTCACCGAACCGAATCCGTACAATCCCGCGGGCAATCTGCGGCCCGGCGACGTGGAGCGGGTATTTACCTTCGACCTCACGCGCGACGGCGAGCGCCCGCGACTGAAGCGCCTGCCCGGCGGCGGCGCGCTGGTTCGCGCGTGGACCGATCTGAAACGGCACAATCTTTGCGACGACACCGTGCGCCATTACTGCAACGAACAGATCGAGCAGGACGGCATTCCGACCGAAATGTTTCTCACGCGCAAGCTCTGGGACGCTGGCAATTCGGCGCCCTACGGTCACCGTGGCGACCTGACGACCCTGACCGAGGCGATTGCCGCGCACGGCGGTGAAGCACGCAACGCCCGCCTCGCCTATGACGCCCTGCCCTCGCAAGCGCGCGACGAAGTGATCGAGTTCCTGAAATCGCTGCAGATGCTTCCGCCGGGCACGCTGTCGCGGGTCGTCGACAGTCGTTTCCGCCCGATAAACGTACGCGTTTCCGCGCGGTGAGGCCGCGCGGCGATTGTCTATTCGCCACTACCGGTTCAGGCGCTGTCGCTGGGGCGAATGACCCGCTGTCTGCACGGACGCCAACTCAACGCACCGCGCGATAGCGCTCCCGGCGGCTTGGCTTGGTCAGCACGATCTGCCAAAGTTGGCCGTCGCGCGCGCGAAAATAACCCGCGAACAGGTGCAGGTAGTACTTCCACATGCGATAAAAACGCGCGTCGTAGCGCGTGTGGTCGAGCGCGGGCCAGGCGCGTTCGAAGTTCGCCCACCAGGCCATCAGCGTGCGATCGTAGTCGGTGCCGAAGTTGTGCCAGTCTTCCAGAAGTAATTCGGGTTCGAAGCTGGCACTGATCTCACGCGCCGAAGGAATGTAGCTATTGGGGAAAATGTAGCGGTCGACCCAGGGGTCGTTGCTGCGCGTCGTGGTCAGGCTGCCGATGGTGTGCAGCAACATCAGGCCATCCTCGTTCATTACCCGCGCGACGGTGCGAAAGAACGCTTCATAGTTTTTCACCCCGACATGCTCGAACATGCCGACCGAGACGACCTTGTCGAAGGTGTCGCCGATGTCGCGGTAATCCATCAGGCGGATGTCGACCGGCAGGCCCGCACAGCGCCGCGCCGCCAGCCGCTGCTGCTCTTTCGAGATAGTGATGCCGACGACCTCAGCCCCGTAATGGCGCGCCGCGTGCTCGGCGAGCCCGCCCCACCCGCAACCGATATCGAGCAATCGCTCGCCGGGTTGCAGTTCGAGCTTGCGGCAAATCAGATCGAGCTTGTCACGCTGCGCTTCGTCGAGCGTCGATGCCTTTTCCCAGTACGCGCAGCTGTACGTCATTGTCGGGTCGAGCATCGCCTCATAAAGGTCGTTGCCAATGTCGTAGTGGCGCTTGGCGACTTCGACCGCACGGCGACGGTCTTGCCGGTTCCACAGTCGATGACGCCAGTCGTTGAGCCGATGGGTCAGCGCCGCAAGCCCCTGAAACTGAAGATTCGCGCGGACGATGCGCGTCATCGTCTCATCGAGATGCTCGCTGTCCCACAATCCGTCCATGTAGGCTTCGCCAAAGCCGAGCGAACCCTGGCGCATGACCCGCCGGTAGAAGCCGCTGTCATGCACCTGTATATCCCAAGGCCGCGCGCCGTTGAATTCGATGTTCGCCTGCGCGGCGAGCCGCTCGAGAAAGCGCGGCGCGGTGCGCGCTCGGCCGCCACGCGGCGGCTCATGCGGCAGGCCGCGCTGCAATGTGTCGCTCGTATCCATCTGACCTCGTTCCTATTCCGGCTTCTTGTCGTGTTGGCACCAAACCCGCCAAAGCGAAGCACGGCGGGCACTCCGGACTATTCAGATACTGAAGTGTTGTACCCCCAAAACCGGATTTTGTTCCCGGCTGGGATAGCAGGCAGACGAAAACGGCCTGTCACGCGCTGCGTTTGGCGGCACTCAGGCACCGGCAGGCGCCGCAAGGCCGCAGAGCCCTATTCGCCGGAATCGGGCGGATCTATACCGCCCGCGGATCAAACGCATCGCGCACCACATCCGCCAGAAGATTCGCGGCGAGCACGAGCACGAACATGAACACGAAGGCGGCAGCGAGGGACCACCAGACCATGGGGTCACGGGCCAGTTCCATGCGCGCTGCGTTGATCAGGGTGCCGAAGCTGGCCATGTTGGGGTCGACGCCGATGCCGACGTAACTGAGCACCGCCTCGGCAAGCACCAGGCCGGAAAAGTCCATGACCAGCGCGATGAGCACAATGTGCATCAGATTGGGCAGCACGTGACGCATGAGGATGCGCGGCGTCGGCACGCCGAAGGCGCGTGCCGCCTGGACGTATTCGAGTTCGCGCAGCTTGAGCGTTTCGCCGCGCAGCAGGCGGCACAAGCCGGTCCACGTAGTGACGCCGAGGATGATGCATAGCGCGAGCAGACGGGCGTCCGAACGCTCGGCGGCGGTGGCGAACCACTCCGGGTGCGTCTCGATGAATACCTGCATCATCAGCACTGCGGCAGCGATGAGAAGCACGCCGGGAATGGAGTTGAGCACGGTGTACAGATACTGGATGACATCATCCACCCAGCCACCGAAATAGCCGGCCGATATGCCGAAACCGATGGCCAGTGGCAGCGTCACCAGCGTAGTCAGCGTGCCGATCATGAGTGCCGTGCGCACGCTTTTGAGGGCAAGATAGAACACGTCCTGCCCGACCTTGTCGGTGCCGAACACGTGGTAGCCCTGGGCGAGAGAATAGAGCACGCCGGCCATTACGGCGACGAGGGCGAAAGTAATCCATGCAGCGCGCCAGGCGAGTCGAGTCTGTCCGCGTGCCAACTTCGCAGCACCGCCTACGCGCAGCGCAATCAGTGCGCCAACCGCCAGCGCCAGCGCAAATCCCCCGCTCGCGCCGATAGCGATTCTTCCGAGCACATCGGGGAGATGATCTCGCGCCGGATCGTCGAGCGAATTGCCGGCGTATTCCAGCCGTGGATAGTCGCGCCCCGGCGTGCCGTCGGGCCGTTCGACGGTTTCCTTGACATAGGCATGGGTCGCCAAGGGTGCCGAGTAAGTGCGTTCCACTTCGCTACGCTGCCGGGCCATGAGCAGATCCAGCACGCTGGTGACTTCGGTCGCGTAGATCGTCCCGCTTCCCGCGCCATTGGTGGCCGGCGGCAGTGCAGCGCGAAAATGCAGGCTGTCGAGCACGCCGACGATGAGAAAGCACAAGAGCACGACGATCGACGCCATGCCGGTGGCGCGCTCGGTAACGCGGCGCCAGGAGGCACGCAGCGGCGGACTGTAAGCGGCATAGACCGCGCCGATGGAGAGCGCGATGAGCAGCGCGAAGAACAGCGCATCGGTCCACAGCAGGACGGGCGTGAATCCGTGCTCGATCATTCGAATCTCACCCGCGGATCGACCAGCGTGTAGGACAAATCGGTAAGCATGAGGCCGGCAATGTAGAGCACCGAACCGATGAACACCATGGCGCGCACCACGGCGAAATCCTGCGACTGGATGGCGTCGATGGTGTAGCTACCCAAGCCGGGAATGCCGAAAAAGGACTCGATGATCAGGCTGCCCATGAAGAGCAGCGGGATAATCACGACGACCCCCGTGAGGATGGGAATCATCGCGTTCTTGAGTACGTGACGGAACAGCACGACGAGTTCCGACACGCCTTTGGCGCGCGCTGTGCGCACGTAGTCGCGCGAAATCTCTTCGAGAAAGATGGTGCGATACCAGCGCGTACTGCTGCCGATGCCCGCAATGATACCCAGCAGCACGGGCAGGATGAGGAAGCGCGGCGCGTCGAGCCCGCCGTCGTAACCCGAAATGGGCACAAGATGCCACACTTTGGAGATCAGCCACTGCCCGCCGATGATGTAGAACAGGCTT
The DNA here is from genome assembly GCA_965367985.1 of uncultured Rhodocyclaceae bacterium. Taxonomy (GTDB): domain Bacteria; phylum Pseudomonadota; class Gammaproteobacteria; order Burkholderiales; family Rhodocyclaceae; genus Nitrogeniibacter. The sequence goes on along the minus strand of CBDULG010000216.1, from coordinate 708 downwards.
GAAATCGACATCATCGCCACACACAGGACGACGCCCCAGAAATCGAGCGCCGTGGCACGGAAGAAGACCAGCATGAGCGCAAAGCTTACCGTGACGAACAGCCCGAGCAGGAAGGTGGGCAGGGCAATGGCGAGCGACGGTCCCATGCGCAGGCGGATCTCACGCGCGATGTCGCGCCCGTCGTCGGAACGGCCGAAATCGAAGGCGAACATGCGCACCGACTTGTCGAAGAAGATGGTGTCGGTGAGCTTTTCGCTGTTGGGCCTGTCGGCGTTGAAGAACAGCGGTTTGTCATAGCCGCGCTCGGCCTTCCAGCGCTCGATGGCTTCCGGGGTTACGCGTTTGACCCCCAGCTGCATGCGCGCCATGTCGTCGGGCGTGTTGACGACAAAGAACAACGCAAAGGTGATGAGATTGACGCCGATGAGGATGGGGAGCGCGTACAGCGCGCGGCGCACGAGATAAGCAAACATGCCGGACTCAGCCCTCCTCTGCGCTGGCCACGCGTACGGTCTGGCGCTCGTGCTGGCGATAGCGACGCACCGCCGGCCAAACGATCATCAACAGCAGCGCCGCCATCAGCGCCAGCGGCCAGGTCACCGGTTGGTTCCATTCGGCGCGCATGCGCTCTCGTGTGACCACGTCCACCTTCTGGTACTTGAGGGTGTTGCGGATGATCTTGCCCGGCTTGCGATTGCTCAACCAGCC
>CBDULG010000215.1:0-5579 GCA_965367985.1 uncultured Rhodocyclaceae bacterium | reverse complement strand
CAATCGTGCCTACGTTTACGTGCGGCTTCGTCCGCTCAAACTTTCCCTTAGCCATGTCGCCACCTATGTCCGAATTCAGTAAAACGCGCATCGCGGCGCACGCCGCTAGCATTGAGCTTTCGCATGGTGCCCATGGGCAGGATTGAACTGCCGACCTCTCCCTTACCAAGGGAGTGCTCTGCCACTGAGCTACATGGGCCCGCCAACTACAACATCTCTGGAGCGGGTGAAGGGAATCGAACCCTCGTCGTAAGCTTGGAAGGCTTCTGCTCTACCATTGAGCTACACCCGCGCACGCCCTCCACCGCCCGCTTCGCGAGGCGCATTACTACGCGGCGCAACGCAAATCTGGTGGAGGGGGAAGGATTCGAACCTTCGAAGGCAGTGCCGGCAGATTTACAGTCTGCTCCCTTTGACCGCTCGGGAACCCCTCCATCGAGAAGCGCCGCACTATATCCGCTCAATACGCGCCTGTCAAACCGCCCCCGGCAGTGCTGCGCCATGGGCTGCCGCCTGCAGGAATTCGGAATGGCCACGTATGCGCACGGCTTGATCTGCGTTCGTGATGAGTCACCGGCGAAGGAACATAGGATAATCCACGGGAACCCGTTCGGCGAGCAAGCGATGATCCCACACACCCTGATCGACATTCTCACCGCGCAATTCGGTGACCGTCTCAAGACCTCGCACGCGGTGCGCGCGCATCACGGTCATGATGAAAGCCATTTCCCCGATGCCCTGCCCGACGCGGTGGTTTTCGTGCGCTCAACGGCCGAGGTGGTGGCGCTCGTTGGTGCCTGCCGAGACGCCGGCGTCCCGCTGATACCGTACGGCGTCGGCACGTCGCTCGAAGGCCATATATTGGCAACGCAAGGTGGTATCAGCGTCGACCTGTCGGAAATGAATCGTGTGCTCGCCGTCCATGCCGAGGATATGGACGTCGTAGTGCAGCCGGGCGTCACGCGCAAGCAGCTCAACGCCGAGTTGAGCCACAGTGGCCTTTTCTTTCCCATCGATCCCGGCGCTGATGCGTCGCTTGGCGGCATGGCGTCCACGCGCGCTTCCGGCACCAACGCAGTGCGCTACGGCACCATGCGTGAAAACGTATTGGGCATGGAGGTGGTGCTGCCCGATGGACAGGTGATTCGCACGGGAGGTCGGGCACGCAAGTCTTCAGCTGGCTATGACCTCACGCGGCTTTTCGTCGGCGCCGAGGGCACGCTCGGAATCATTACCGAATTGACCATCCGCTTGCATCCGTTGCCCGAAGCGGTATCGGCTGCAGTATGCACATTCCCGACCGTGGACGCGGCGGTCAGGACCGTGATCGAGACAATTCAGCTGGGCGTGCCGGTGGCGCGCATCGAGTTGCTCGACACGCTGACGGTGCAGGCGATCAATCGATACAGCAAGACGACGCTGGGCGAAGCGCCGACGCTGTTCTTCGAATTCCATGGCTCGCCCAGCGGGGTCAGGGAGCAGGCGGAAACCGTGCAGGCGCTGGCCATTGAACATGGCGGCGAGAATTTTGAATGGGCGAGCCGCCCGGAGGATCGGACGCGTCTCTGGCAGGCCCGCCACGATGCCTATTTCGCCAGCCTGAATCTGCGACCCGGTAGCCGTGGCGTGACCACGGATGTCTGCGTGCCAATTTCGGCGCTCGCCGAGTGCATTGCCGGCGCCCGACGCGACATCGCTGATAGCGGACTCATTGCGCCGATAGTCGGCCACGTCGGCGACGGCAACTTTCATACTGTGATTCTGGTCGATCCGGACGACGCTATTGAGATCGAACGCGCCGAGGCACTCAACACGCTTATCGTCGAGCGTGCGCTGGCACTGGGCGGCACCTGTACCGGCGAACACGGTATTGGCATCGGCAAACAGCACTTCCTGGCTGCCGAGCATGGCGAAGCGGTGGCGGTGATGCGCGCAATCAAGCGCGCGCTCGATCCACGGGATCTGATGAATCCCGGCAAGGTTATACCGCCGTTGGCAGCGCGCTAGGCGTGGACAAAGTATCTCAAGCCGACCGCGTGCAGGCCGATCATTAGCGGCATAGCGCACATCGGGTCGATAGCGGCTTCGCTATCATTTAGCGATGTTGTCGTCGGGAGTCGGCTTGTGCCATTGCTACGTTTCCTGCTTGTCCAACTGATTGCATGGGCGCTGATATTTGTCGCGCTGGCGCTGGGCGCGCCGCTCGCCGGATCGGCGCTGGCACTCGCGCAAGGCCTCTGTGCGGCGCTTATCGGATTCTGGATCGGGGCCGCGGCGTGGTGGCTCATTTTTCATCTCGCGTTCGTGCCGCTGATCTGGCTGAGCAGTCAGATGACGATAGCGCCAGGCTGGTTTCTCGCCGCCTTCGTGGTCATGGCGCTGTTCTACTGGACGACCTTCCGCACGCAGGTTCCGCTGTTCTTGAGCAATCGCAACACCGTCGACGCGCTTGCGCGACTCTTGCCGACGCGGGCGGCGCGCGTGCTCGACGCCGGCGCCGGCACGGGATCCGCTCTGCGTCCGCTGGCCAGCGAACGCCCCGACTGCCAGTTCGTCGGCGTCGAAGCGGCGCCCGCACCCTGGCTGATCGGCCACCTCCTCGCGGGAAAGCAACACAACCTCGACTGGCGGCGCGGCGACATGTGGTCGCTCGACTGGTCGGATTTCGATGTCGTCTACGTGTTTTTGTCGCCGGTGCCGATGGCGCGCGTGTGGGCCAAGGCGTGCGCTGAAATGCGCCCTGGCAGCCGCTTGGTCAGCAATAGTTTCGAAATCCCCGACGTCGCCCCGGAGCGGGTCATTCCCGCGCGCGCAGGCGGTGGCCGCACGCTGTTTGTCTACGCGCCGGCTGCGGCAAAGACAACCGCGGATAAGCACAAAAAAACCGCGTCAGTTCCTTCCACTTCAGCAGCGACCGCTACCGGATAATTTGATCATGCGGCGCTGCGCCGCGAAGCGGAACACGGGGCGATGGCTGACATCATCTGCATCATTGGCAACAAGGGCGGCACCGGCAAGACGTCGCTCTCTCACATGCTTTGCCAGGGCCTTGGCTTGCTCGGCCAGCGATCAGCCTGCGTACTCACCGACACTGCACGCGAACCGCTCACCCCCGAGGGGCGGCGCTATGTGACCGCCGATGCGCGCACCCCCGACGCGCTTGGACGGGTCACCAACAAGCTGCGATCACTCGACGGTTGGCTTGGCATCATCGATGGCGGCGGCAACCGGCCCGAGGTCGATCGGCGCCTGTACGCACTGGCCGACGTGGTCTTGCTGCCGTTTCGCGAGTCCCATGAGGACATCCGCACCGTGCTTGCCGATCTCGAACGATTTCCGCGCGCCTATGCACTGCCCTCGCAATGGCCAAGCAACCCCTGGGCGCGCGAGGCCGCTGACCGCAATGTCGCGCGCATGATGGGGGCCTACCGGCACCGCATCCTGCGTCCCGTCAATATGGTCTCGTCCACAAAGCAGTTGCTGCAGCGCGAAGTGCCCGAGCAACTTCCCACAGCATTGGCCAACACCTGCCGGCGACTGGCGCGGCAGATTCTCGATGTGCTGGAAATTCAGTATCAGGATGTGGGCGACACGCACGAAGCGCTGCCGCGGGAAGAGGCGCTGGACGTGTCGTGCGCAGCCAGCGCACCACACTGAAACGCCGCTCAGAAGCGCGGCGCGTGCCGCGTGATGACAAGCACCGCCTGAGCACGGTTGCTCACGTTCAGGGCGCGAAAAATCGCCGACATGTGCACCTTGACAGTGCCTTCCGACAAGCCCAGCAGATCGGCGATTTCACGGTTCGTCTTGCCTTGGGCAAGCAACTCCATGACGCGTGTCTGTGCCGTCGTCAGTCCGAAACGCTCTTGCACCGGCGCGCCGCTACGCCTTCTTGAGGCCCCGCCCGCGGCCTCCTTGGGCGTGTAGATGCCGCCGTCGAGCACGATTCGGACGGCTTCGAGAAGCTCTTCACTGGAGCACGATTTGGGCACGAAGCCGGACGCCCCTGCGTTCATCGCGCGCTGAATCGAGGCGCTGTCGTCGAGCGCCGAAACGACGATTGCCGGAAGCTCGGGAAATCGCTTTGCAAGGATACCGAGCAGGGAAAACCCGTTCATGTCGGGCAACATCAGGTCGACCACGGCGAGATCCCGGTCGGGGTCGTGCTCGAGTTCGGCAAGCGCCTCGTCGGCCGACTTGACGCCGACACATTGCACGCCCTCTTCTAGGCGCATGAGCGTTTGCGACATTGCCTCGCGCACCAGCACATGATCTTCGATCACCAGAATCCTGGTCATCTGGCTGCCCCCCTCTGATTGCGCGTCACGGTACGCATCGCCACCTCGACCCAAATTCATGCTCTTCAAACCTCACTCTATCAGCATAGCATGTGCCGCCAACGGAGCAGCCCTCGCGCGGACCCTCAGCGGGCACTTCAATCCACACTATGCGGGGCACGGCAATCGAGTGACAATGCACCACGTCTCATTTCAGACCACGACGCGCTAGAGCTCGCGCCTGATCCGGTAGCCGACGCATGAATTTCCACCGAAAATCGCTCTGCCCCGCCGTGCTGGTCGGTGCACTGGCACTCACGCCTGCCGACGCCGAGGCCGATCCCGCCCCGGCGTCGAGCGAGCTGGCGTTTCTGGCCGAGGTTCCTGTCGTGCTGTCACCGGCGCGCCTGCTACAGCCGCTCAACGACGCGCCGGGCGCAGTGACGATCATCGATCATGCGATGATCCGCGCGTCGGGCGCACGTGACGTGGCGGAATTGCTGCGCTGGGTGCCGGGCTTTCAGATTGCGCGACGGACCGGGCGCATGCCGCTGACCACCTACCACGGCCTGTCGGACGATGCGCCGCGCCGCATGCTGGTGCGTGTCGACGGCCGTTCAGCCTACTCGCCGTATTTCGTCAGCGGAATTGAATGGGCGAAGATCAGCGTCGATATAGACGACATCGAGCGCATCGAGGTATTTCGCGGTTCCAACGCTGCGGCCTACGGCAGCAACGCCTTTCTCGGCATCGTCAATATCGTCACCCGTGCGGCGGCCGTCGTGCCGCGCGCGCGTGTGCGCGTCACCGAAGGCGCCAATGGCCTGCAGGAACGCGTCGTCTCCGTGCGTCAGCGCTTCGGCAACGCCACTGCGCGCTTGACCGCGGCGCGCGAATCGGAGCACGGCCTTGACGGACTCGACGACAGCTTCCGAAGCCGGCGCGTCGACGCGCGTGTCGACTGGCAACTCAGTGCCGATCACCAGCTCGAATTTCACCTCGGCGGCGTCAATAATCGCGCACAAACCGGCACCGCCGGCGAAGCGACCGACCCGCTGCGCCGCACCGAGGATGACTCCGCCTTCGGTCAGATGCGCTGGCGGCATCAGCTCGGCTTTGGTGACGAGATCAAGATCACCTACTTCCATCAGCAAGAATCGCTCGATGACGCCGGCTTTAAGCTGCCCTCGCTCTCGGCCTACCTCACTGATGTCGAAGGTCTGCCGCCCGCCACGGTCGCCGGTGTCTTCGCGCTTTACGGCATCCCGGCGAACGGGTTCGTCGATGCCGACAACGACACGC
>CBDULG010000214.1:0-5592 GCA_965367985.1 uncultured Rhodocyclaceae bacterium | reverse complement strand
CGCGCTCGAGCAGGGCCGGTGCCGGCAAGCCGAAATGAAAACTCACCACCGCCGGCTTAAGCGCTTCGACACACGCGCACATCGCATCGTCGAAGGGTGCACGAATCGCCACGGGCGGCACCTGCGACGCATCCAGCCCGAGCTCGTCGTAGTACGCGGCGAGGCGCGCCCTCCAGGCGGCCTGTCCGGCGTCATCCGGCACGGGCGGCGTGTGACAGAAGAAGTTGATATTGACGGGCTTGTCAGTATGCGCGCGGAAGGCGTCGTATTCGGCATGCAGTCCGGCCGGGTCAAGCATGGCGCAGGGCAGCGAGCCGAGACCGCCCGCGGCGCTCACCGCGCTCGCCAGCGCGGCGCCGCTCGCCCCCGCCATCGGCGCCTGGATGATCGGCAGTTCAATCTCGAGCAGATCGAGCAATCTACTGTTCGGCCACATGTGTTCCTCCGTCAGATTTTCGCGAGCTTGATCCACGCGGCAAACGATAGCGCGCCCAGCCAGCCGACGGCCGATACGGCGAGCGAGTAGCGCAAATACCGGTACTTGCGCTCATCGATCCGGGCACGATCGTAAAGAAAGGCTTGCAACTCACCCACCAGGTCCGCGCGCGAGATTGTCGATACGCGCTTCTGGAAATCCTCGAATGTAAACAACGAGATGCGAATTGCATCGATCACCCCGGGGCCGCGATGAAGATTTTCGCTACCGCGCGGCCGGATCACCCACAGCGAAAATCCGATGGCCACGGCCAGCAGAACACATATCGTGAAGCCAAGGAACGGTGCACGCGGAATCGAAGCATCGATGAGCGCATAGACACCGGCAATCAAGCCGCCGTTCAGCGTAATGAGAATGGATGCCTTCTGATCGGCAAACTTGATGTTCTCGTGCACCAGCTGGTGATTTGCCAGCAGCAGTTCGATCGAAGCCGTTTCGGGCAGCGGTTCTTTCATCAATCGGTTCCTCGAGCGGTGCGAGCGGGCCGCGGGGCCATTGGAGCGCGTTTGCCGCGAGCGGCGTTCGCGCTGAATCTGCATCGGCCAGCAACAAATTTCATCACCAAAACGCGGCAAAGCAAAATTTCTCGCAGGCATCTTTTCTTGTGCAATCCGGCCCGGTATATTTGCGCCCGCACTGCGCTCGCAGTGTTGCACGGACGCCACCGCCCGGTAACGCGTCCGACCTTACCAGCGGCTTATCGAGTGGGTGTTTCATTATGGCGAATGCGTGCATCGGCTGCGGCGTGTGCTGTGCCTCGTACCGCATTGCCTTCCACTGGTCGGAAACCACCGCCTGCGAAACCGGCACGGTGCCGGTCGAACTCACCGAAACGCTGCGCCTGCATGAAGTTGCCATGAAAGGCACCTCGAGCAACACGCCGCGCTGCATCGCGCTGGCCGGCACGCCGGGCATCGACGCCACCTGTTCCATCCACGGCCGGCATCCGGGGTGCTGCCGTGAAGTCGCGCTGGGCAGCGACCAGTGCAACCGCGCTCGGATTCGTCATGGCCTGCCGCCGCTCGACGCATGCGCCATCGCCAGCGCCTACGACGACGCCAATCCGCCCGCCGCGCCGCTTTTCCACGTGGCCGAAAAAGTCCACACCGCGCCTCGCCGGCCAATCATGCCGATCCGCACCGTGCCGACTCCGCCACCCGAATCCATGGTCCACGGCGCGGCCGGCTAGGAAAGCGCTGAACCAATTTTTGAAAACTGTTCCTGGATTCGTCGGCACCGATACAGGTCAAAAGCCTGGACCCCGGCCTTCGCCGAAGTGACGAATCGATTCACGCTTCCCCTACGGATTTGGCGGCGGCGCGCGCTGGATGCGCAGCGTCTCGCCGGCGAACTCGATCGTGTCGCCGGAAACGATCTGCCGCCGTTTGCGCGTCTCGATCTCGCCATTGACGCGCACCCGCCCTTCCGCAACCGCCGACTTCGCCTCGCCGCCGCTGCCCGCCAGCCCTTCGAACTTAAGCACCTTGTAGAGTTCGACCGGCTCACGGGATATCGCTACGTCCCTCACGAGAACTGCCCACAAATCGCGCGGCCGAACGGCGCCCTTCCCTGACGACGCCTCATCGCTCTTCCAGCGCCAGCTTGAGTCCCAGGCCCGCAAAGGCCCCCGCAAAACTGCGCCGCAATATGTTCTGCACGCGCGGCGATTCGAGCACCGCCGTGCGAAATCCATCGGCCAGCCAACCATAGATGACGAACACGACGAAGGTCATCGCCATGAACACGGCGCTCAACGCAAACAGATCGCTCAAGGGGGTGACGGTGTCCGGTCGCACGAACTGGGGCAGAAACGCGAGAAAGAAAATCGACAGTTTGGGATTGAGCAGATTCAGCAGGGTCGCCTTGAGCACGAGACGACCGCCGCTTCTGGCCGAAGGGGTGGTCTCGGCGCGAAATGCCGCGGTGTCGCGCCAAGTGGCCCAAGCGAGGTAAATCAGATACGCGACGCCGGCAAACTTGAGCGCCTGAAAAGCCACGGCGCTGGTGTGCAGGATGGCGGCGAGGCCGAAGACGCTGGCCAGCAGATGCGGCACGATGCCGACGGTGCAGCCGACCGCAGCATAAACGCCGGCACGTTTTCCCGAGGCGAGTGCGGTGGATACCGTGAACACCACGCCGGTGCCAGGGATCAGCACGATGATGAGCGCGGTGACGAGGAAATCAAGCGTGATCATTATTTTGGCAGTCCTTTGGAGACATCTCGCCGGGTGCCTTCCACAGTGCGGAACCGGGTCAGCCGACGAGCGTCTTGTACATGACGAACGCATCGACGTAGCCGAGGCGCCGGTGATGAAAGGCACCCGGAAGTGTGCCCACCACGGAAAAGCCGAGACGTTGCCACAAGCGAACGGCGCGTTCATTGGTGGCGACGACGAGATTGTACTGCATGGCACGAAAGCCCATTTCTACCGCACGGGCCTGTGAATGCACGCACATCGCCGCCGCAATGCCGCGCCCCTGCGCTGCGGGCGCCACGACGTAGCCGCAGTTGCACACATGCGCGCCCAGACCCGGCTGGTTGGCTTTGATGAAGTAGGTGCCAAGTACGCTGCCGTCATCGGCGCAGGCCACGAAGGTGGCAGCCGGCAACTCGACCCATGCCTTGTGAATCTCCGCTTCGCTGCTGTCCGGCGAAAAAGAGTAGGTGTCGCCGGCACGGAACGTCGCATGCAGGAGCGCCCAGACCGCGGGCCAGTCGGCCGTTTCGATCGGGCGGATATTCACGGCGACGGGTTCGGTCATCGATGCTTCCGCTCGGGTGCGCGCATCTGCCGGTGCCATCGTCCGGCAGAAGAATCTCGAGTCGACTTCCATCACCGGGAAGCGCGCGGGCAGCGCGTCGCGCGAAATCTCGCGAAATCCCTGTTTGGCATAGAAACGGTGGGCGGCGAGGAATTTGTCGGTGGTCCCCAGATAGACCGCGCGCACATCGCGCGTTTGGCACCACTCCCACAGCGTTTGCAGCAAGCGCCCGGCGACGCCGGATGCAGCGCCACGGTAGCTCGCGCTGACGAACATCTTGCGCAATGCCGCCTGGTGGTCGCCGATGTCGAGCAGGCCGACCGTACCGATCACCTTGCCATTGTCCTCGGCGACCCAGAAATTGCCGCTGCCGTGTTGGTAGAAGCCCGCAACGTCCTGCAGATCAGGCTGTGCGTCGAGGGTGATCGGAATTGCGAATTCACGCTGCTGTATCGGCAGGATCAGCCCGACCACATCGTGAGCATCCGCTTCAACAAAAGGCCGGATGTTAATCACGGCTTGGCGCGCATGCGGTTGTTTCTCGCGTTGTGCTCAAGTTCGCACACGCCGAGCGCTTCCATGAGCGGCGGGACATACACCCCGAAACGGCCGCGCAAGCCCTTCTTCAGTCCGTACCAGCCGCCGACCGGATTCGCCGGATCGCGGCCCCAGGCTTCGACCGTGCCTTCCTTCGCCGGCTTCTGCTCATCCGCGCCGCCGAGTTCTACCCAGTCGCCCGCCGCGGTGAGCATGGCGTGCAAATCGTCGATGCAGCGAGCGTCGTAATACAGCACCGTCTTGCCGACCGTACACACCAGCACGGTCTTGCCGTCCTTCTCGTCGATATGCATCGTGTAGGCGGACGTACCGGGCGGGGTGTTGAGTTGCCAGGGGTTCTCCTTGCCGCGATCGAGTTTGACCATGGATGACCTCGCCGGATGATGGAATCACCGCGTTCGTCGAACGACCGCGCCGCTCTTTATTCTAGCCGAGACGAATCGACCGGGCGCGCGCCTTGACGGTGGCCCACATCGCCCGTTACCAATACACCGTGACGCGGCAAACGCAGATCGCTATGATCAGATTGCTGCAACATCAAACACCACACCCGGGGAGACCACGAACATGTTCAAGCGCTCAGCACACTTATGCCTTGCCCTCTCGATTGCGATGGCTGGCTTCACCCACAGTGCGTCGGCTGCATTGGTCGGTGCCGAGGACATCGCCCGCGCACGCGTCGAGCAACCGGTATCCAGCGATGCTCACGCCCGCCTGCAGGAAATTCTCACCCGCCCCGATGTTCAGGCCGAACTCGTTCGCCAGGGCGTCGATCCGCTGCTTGCCGCCGAGCGTGCCGCATCACTGAGCCCAACCGAAGCGCAGCAACTCGCGGCGCATATGGACACGGCACCTGCTGGCGGGATCATCGGCGCCGTTCTACTGGTCTTTTTCGTCCTCTTGCTCACCGACATTCTGGGCTTCACCAAGATCTTTCCGTTCACCCGCTCGGTGCGCTGAGGGTCGGCAGTTTGCGGGCATCTTTGCGCCGGAGTCTCTTCACGGCGCTCGCAGCCTGCCTGATCGCAGGCTGCGCCGCGCCCGGCGTGCGGCCGGCGCTGGAGTCGACCACGCTGGCGCGGCAGGTCGAACTGACCCGCACGCCCTTTCATCCGCAGGAGGACTATCAATGCGGGCCGGCCGCGCTCGCCACCGTACTCGGCGCAAGCGGCATCGAGGTGGCGCCCGACACACTCACCGATCAGGTGTACGTCCCGGCGCGCAAGGGCAGCCTGCAGATCGAGATGCTTGCCGCCGCACGTCGCAACGGGGCGGTCCCCTTCGTCATTGCGGACCGTCTCGACGCCTTGCTCGCGGAACTCGAGGCGGGCAACCCGGTACTTGTGCTACTCAACCTGGGGCTCTCGTGGGCGCCCTCCTGGCATTACGCCGTCGTCATCGGCTACGACCTCGACAGCGCCGAAGTTTTCTTGCGTTCGGGCACCATGTTGCGTCAGGTGATGCCAGTTGAGACCTTCATGCACACCTGGAATCGCAGCGAGCGCTGGGCCTTTGTCGCGCTGCCGCCGGGCAGTCTGCCGGCCAGCGCGGACGAACCCACCGTCGAGGACGCGACCCTTGCCTTCGCCCGACTGGCCAACCCGGCCAGCGCGCACCGCGCCTTCACCGCAGGCGCGCGGCGTTGGCCGGACAACCTGCCGCTGGCCATCGGCGTGGGCAACACGGCGTATCAAATCGGCGATCTCGATGCGGCGCGTGAGGCCTTCGCCGCCGCCGCGCAACGCCACCCCACGGATGGCGCGGCACTCAACAAT
>CBDULG010000213.1:0-5595 GCA_965367985.1 uncultured Rhodocyclaceae bacterium | reverse complement strand
AGACGGAATGGTCACTTCCACTGTTTGTGTGGCGTGGCTCCGTCTTTGATGTTGTCCTACTTCAAGACGCGACCCGTTGTTTTTCTACCCTGTTCTTATTGAGTTGGCTAATACACCGGCGGTTGATCATTCCAGGACTGAAATCATCAATCGAGATGAACCAAAAGGATTGGGGTGGTGGCATGTCAGAACAGCCAGCAATCAGTAAATCGATGAAACACATATTTCGAACAGTCGCCGGGGCTACTGCGCTCTTGGGCGCTTTGGGTTTTGCGCAGGCCGGCGTTGTGGACCCGACCCAGCCGGTGGCCGGGGCAAGTCAACTGGAGCTGTCGCAACAATGGTGGCAATGGGTGCTGGGCATCCCAGCCTCTGGTAACCCACTATTCGACACCGACGGCGCGCTTGCCCGGACGGACAACAACGGTGCGGTCTTCTTCGTTGCTGGAAATGTGGGGGGCATCTCCACACGGACCTTCAGCGTCCCAACCGGCAGGCCGCTCTTCTTTCCAATCCTCAACAGCCTCGATCTTGAGATTCCGCAATCTCAGCCAAACTGTTTCGATCCAGGCGTACCCGACCCCCTGGCATGCGCATTGGCAGTGATCAGCCCCGGCATGGACAACGCCAGCAACTTGCATGCGACGCTCGACGGACAGAATCTGCTCACCTTTCCCAACTTCCGGCAGACGAGCACTTCGTTCTTCGATATCGAATTGCCTGATGGCAATCTGTTCGGCATTGACGCGGGTCTCTATGCTTCGTCTGCCGTTTCGGATGGTTACTGGGTCGCCTTGGAAGGCTTGTCTCCGGGGCGATACACCCTGAATTTTGGCGGTACGGGAGGTACGGCTGGCAACGAATTTACGGTGGAGGTGACCGACACGCTGAACGTCCCGGAACCAGGGACGCCGAGTCTGGTGCTGCTTGGCGCGCTCGTCGCCCTGAGCCACCGCCGCTTCAGCGTGGGACTAAGGTACCTGATTACCGGGAGGGAAAAGGCGTCAGGTAATGGTTTCCGATCGCCATGACATCTTCGGTCGCCCACGAGCGCTTCGACCCGATAAGCGGTCGGGACAGTGAAATCTTTCAGCCTCGCGGGTTGGGCTGACGAAGAAAGCCCAGCGCGACTCGATCGCAGTTTGTTGGGCTTCGCTGCGCTCTGCCCAACCTACATGCGGGCGAAGACTGATTGTTCGATGTCGCAAAATTACGGCTCATGCACCCAAGCTGCGAGCAGCGCTTCGTCGACGCGCCATCGGTCGCCGACGTGATCAAGTCCTTTGTGATCCAGCACGTGCTTTGCGCCGGCCGCGAGGCATGCGCGATGCCCGTACAACCCGGCGCCACTCGCGCGCACGAGCACGCCACCGGCAACGTAGCCGCTGAAGGTGGCAATTCGGCGGACGAAGACTTCGGCGCAATGGCGGCAGCACACGTCGCATGGACCGAAACGGTCTGAATCGCCTCCCATATTGCGCAGCAAGTACACCGGCTGTGCAACGTTAGAAAACAAAACGGCAACGCTTTTCATTTGCTCGCCTCTGATCGCTCAAACCCGACAATGCCGGCGTTTGGCCCTTTATCACGACGCCTCATTCAGTCTAGTCGGTTGCGCAGATGATGAAAGGCCTGCGCAACCTGGCCACAACATTTTAATCCTTGATCGATTCGATTATCGCGGCCGTGGGCGGGCGATTGTCTTGCCATTTTCTGTGTGGGCTCGACACTGACAGTTTCGCAGATTGCGCTGACGGGGAAAGGCTGGTTTCGGGGTGCAATCCGGACGAGACCTTAATTCGACGTGCTCGGCGCCGTGTTTGCAATCGGTGCTTTTGCGTGTGGCATGCAGCACTTGACGCCACTCTGGGTAGCGGCCGGCGCCGGTACGACGGCAGAGCAGGCTGTGCCGCGAGGGGGACGCACAGGCGCCCGTCATTACGGCGAAGACCGCAATCCAGAACGCCCGCCATCGATGCCCAGATCGCCGCGGGCAATTCCCGGATTCCGCTGCGCTGCATCCGGGCTACGGCGTTGCCCCGCCAGCGCCCTACAAATCCGGCAGCGCCCTGCCCTTCAACATCCGCACGTCGGCGACCAGCGTGCGGCGTGCGAACGGGCGCGTCGATTCGATGCCTTCTTCGAGGCGCACGATTTCGTACTCGCTGAAGCCTTCCTCGCGCGTGATGCGCTCGGCATTGCGTCTGAGCACCTGGCGCGCTTCGCCCTCGCCGCCGGTGTGCAGCAGCTTGTGCTTCATGAAGAAGCGCAGGTGGCGTTCGTCGAGGCGCGCGGCGCGGATGTCCCAGTTGGGAGCGAAGGGGTCGGCGAGCGCCCACACGGTGAGGCCGGCGGTGAGCGCGGGCAGGCCGAGGTAGCCGTTATCAAGGGCGGCAAGCGCGGCAGCCGGCGCGAGCAGCCACTGCGTCGAAGCGCCCTCGCCCGGACCGGGCACGTGCATGTTGCTGCAGGCGGTCAGTGCCGTGGCGGCGAGGGCGAGCATTGCGCGACGCATGAGCCGATCAACTCAGGTAGTTGAACAGCGACAGGTTGCTGATGCGAATGAAGGATTGCTGCGAGGCTTCGAGCTGCGTGCGCTGCAGCGTGAGATCGCTGATCGCCTGCGTGAGATCGACATCTTGCAGACGCGACAGGGTCGCCGCGTACTGGATGTCGAGGTCGCTACCCACCGTCTCGAGCGCGTCCACTTCGACCATGCGTGAGCCGACCGAGGCACGCACCGTGAGCACCTGATCGAGCGCCTGATCCATGCCCTCGATGGCCTGGTCGACGGCCCCGCCGATGCCGCCGGAAGCCGGCGGGTTCTCCAGCGCACGCACCATATTGGTATACATGTTGAAGACGTTGGCACGCGGTGCGACCTCGAATACATCGCCCGTAGAGGGCGTTCCGGCCATTTCCAGTTGTACTGCGCCGAAAGTGAGCGTCGGGCCGGGCTGGCTGACCACCGCGGCGCCCGTGTCGGCGTTGGTGACATTGAAAGTGGCACCATCCCAGGCGACGCTGTAACGCTCGCCGCCGTAGGCGCCGGTGGTCTGCGCATCGGCCACGTAGCCGGTGCCGCCATTCGGACTGCCGGGAACGGCAAAGAATTTGCCCGCCGGGGCGCGTACGCCATTGAACACTTCGGAGCCGGCGTTGCTCACCGACATGATGCGCGTTGGCGACAACTGCAGCGTCCGTTGGCCGTCGTCGCCTTGATAGCTCACGCCATTGATGTTGCCGGTGAACGGTTGGGTGTCGGCCTGGTAGCCGGAAAAGATGAATTCGCCGGTGCCGTTCTGGCTGTTGGCGAGCGAGAGCATGGCGTCGAAGCTCCCACGCACGTCGGTGGCGATCGCCTTCAGATCGGAGGGTGCGAGGCTGCCGCTGCCGGCCTCGACCGCGCGCGTGCGCGTGTTGATGACAATGTCTTCGACCGCGGCGAGCTTGTTTTCTACCAGGCCGAGCGCATCGCGCGCGGCGCCCTGATTGGTGATGAACGCCTTGTTGAGGCTTTGCGCCTGGGTCACCTCGAGCGCACGCGCGGAGGCGATCGGGTCGTCCGAGGGCGACAGGATGCGCCGTCCGGTCGACACCTGCTGCTGCGTATTGACCAGTTGCTGGGTCTGTTTTTGCAGGGTGCTGACCCCGGTCTGAAAGATCATGCTGGTGCTTATGCGCATAATCTGGACTCCTATCGGACGATGCTGAGAATTTCGTCGAACAGGCTGGAGGAGATCGACATGACACGCGCCGATGCCTGATAGGCCTGCTGAAAGCGGATAAGGTTGGCGGCTTCTTCGTCAAGATTGACGCCGGAGAGCGCCTCGCGCGCTGCCGTAGCCTGCTCGAGCAGGCTCTCCTGAGCGGCCTTGCTCACCTTGACTTCATTGGTCTTGTTGCCCACCTCGCTGACCAGATTGGAATAGGTCGACTGGAAGTTGGCGGTCGGCTTGCCGCCCGCGGCAAGCAGTGTCTTGGTGGTTTGCAAGGCGCCGAGGGCGACTGCGTTGGAGTTGTCGGCCACGCCCGCGCCGTTGCTTTCGAGCGTGAATTGGTCACCGTTACTGGGCGTTCCGGAGAGCGTGATCTGAATATTGCCGAGCGCCCCGGGCAGGGCGCGCGTCACGCCAGATGCATCAACCGCCGGGTTATAGGCCACTGTGCCGATCAGCGTGTTGCCGCTGTCGCGCACTTCATAACGGTTGTTGGCGCTGTCGAAGGCGAGCGTGTGCTGGCCGACATGTGGCGAGCCGTTGGCGAGCCCGGCGACGCTATTTACGCGCACGCGATCGATCGAGCCGGTGCCCAGGTTACTGGTGTTTTCCACCGTACGCACCGGCCCGGCGGCGGCCACCAGACGGGTGTCAGTGATGGCCACCGCAATGTTCTGCGCGGCAGTGGCGGTGGGCTCGATGACAAATACTTCGCCTGCCACGGTCGCGCCGCCCGGTCGATGAGCGAATAGCCGCCGACCGCGTCGGTATAGGTCAGCCGGTAGGTGCCGCCGGTAAGCCTGGCGACATCGGCAAAATCGACCGTCGGCGTGCCGGTGGCGCCAGCGACCGCGCGCACTTGCGGGCTCAGTGGCTGGAAGAAATCGAGCCCCAGATTTCCATCCAGATCCTGCCCCAGTCGGTGCTGCGCATTAAAGGTTTCGGCCAGCCCGGCGGCCACCAGACCGAGCTTGTTCTGCACCACGTCGAGCGCGTCGCGGCGAAATTCGAGCAGCCCACCGAGCGAGCCGCCACTGAGCAGCTTTTCGGGAATCTGCACCGAGGCGCCGTTGGGCATCTGCAGGCCAATGGCAAGCCGGCCAGGATTTTCGTTGCCCGGCGTGGCAGTGAGCGTCGTCGCCTGCACGCCCACCACCAGCGGCTGGCCGTTGCCGATGAACACGCTGAGCGCGCCGTCGTCCTCCTTGATGGTGCTCACGCGTACCAGTTGATTGAGTTCGCGCACGAGGTTATCGCGCTGGTCGAGCAAATCGTTGGCGGGAATGGTCGGCCCGCCGACCTGCACATTGACGATCGTCTGGTTGAGCCGCGCAATCTCGGTCGCATAGCTGTTGATGGTATCGACGGTGCCGACCAGATTCTGTTCCACCCCGTCGCGCATCTCGCTCAGACGCGCGTCCAGATGGTGAAAGCGCGAGGCCATCGCCTGCGCGCTGGAGATCATCGACTGGCGCGCCGGCACGCTGGCCGGATTGGCGGCCACTTCCTGCACACCATTGAAGAAGCCCTGTAGCGCTGGCGAGAGACCGGCGTTGGGATCGGCGAGCAAGTTGTCGATCTGCGCGATCTGGCCCTCGAAAGCATCGAGCGAGGCGCGCTTGGTGTCGGCCGACAGCAGCTGGTTTTCAAGAAACTGGTCGTAGGACCGCTTCACCGTTTCGACCTGGGTGCCCTGGCCGAAAAAGCCGGCGCCGGTAAACACCGGCACCGCGGTGCCCTGTACCGTGTGCTGGCGGCTGAAGCCGGCCGTGCCGGCATTGGAGATGTTGTGGCTGGTCGTGTTAAGCGCCGACTGTGCCGCGTTCAGCCCCGTAATGCCGATGTTGAGCATGCCTGCCATGGTGTTTCCTTACGT
>CBDULG010000212.1:0-5601 GCA_965367985.1 uncultured Rhodocyclaceae bacterium | reverse complement strand
CCAGCGAAGGCGGCGTCGACATGCAACCAGAAATCGAAGCGTTGCTTGAGTGCAATGATGGCTTGCAGATCGTCGAAATCGCAGGTGTTCACGGTGCCCGCGTTTGCAACCACGATGCTCGGGCCTTTGGCTTTGGCCAGTTGTGCGGCCAGGGCCTCCACATCAACCGCTTCACGCCCCGGCATGCGCGCCACGGGACACAGACTCTGGCGGCCGACACCGAGCACGGCCAGCACCTTGGCCACGCTCGAATGCGGCGACGCACTGAACACGCACACCGCACCCAACGCCGCAACGCCGTCTTCGCCCACGTCCACGCCCTGCCGCGCCCCCAGCCACTGGCGGGCCGTCGCCAGACCGGTGAGGTTAGCCATCGTCGCGCCGGAAACAAATACGCCGTGCAGGGAATCGGGCAGACCGAGGATGTTGCGCAGGCGGGCGATGGTTTCGAGTTCGAGCGCTGGCGCGTTCGACTCGGTCGAGCCCATCGCGTTCTGGTCATACACGCTCGCCAGCCAGTCGCCCAGGCACGCCGCCGGCGTCACGCCACCGGTGACAAAGCCAAAATAGCGTGGCCCGGCACTGCCGCTCATGCCAGGCGCGAAGCGCGCCGAGAACTCGGCCAGCGCGGCTTCGGCACCGATGCCCTCGTCGCGTGTCTCGCCGACGCGCGGCAGCGCACCGCCGGCAGCCACCGGACGCGCCGGCAAACCATCGAGCACCTGCAGCGCATGCGCCAGCGCCGCTTCCAATACGGCTGGAACATTGTCTTGATCGCTGCTGAGCGAATCGGGAATCGGAATCACGATGGCCACCTCCTGCGTTCGGCACGCGCCGGCCGCGTCAAGCCGCGCCCGCGGTGCCGGCGGCCGGCACGAATCGCCCTTCGGCAATGGCCGTCAATAATGCGGCGGTCAGATCGCGCTCGAGTTCGAGCCCGCGGGCCGCCGGGCAGAACAGACGCACCACGAAGGCGATCTTGGCCGTGTCGGAGGTCGCCACGCCGACTGACGGCGCGGGGCCCTGTACGTTGACTGACAGACGCCGATCGGCCGCGCGACCGACGACATCGGCCAGCCCGGCAAAATCCTTGATTTCGTCCCGCGCGTGCTTTTCCAGCCATTGCTGCGCGGCGATGGCGTCGATGCCCGGCTCGACGAAAATCGTGAATCCATGCTGCACGAAGTGGCGTGGCAGCTTTTCGCTGCGCACGCGCTGCGAGAGAAAAACGCTATTGGGCAGAACGATGATGCTGCCGGTATAACCGTGCCCGCGGGACGGTGGACTGAGCTCGAGCAGCGTGGTCGACAGCAGGTTGTAGTCGACCACTTCGCCGCGCACGCCGTTGACCTCGATCCAGCTACCGACAGAGAACATGCTCGCCCCGGCGCGCAACGCGAACCCGCTCACGCACATCAGCAGTTCCTTGGTGGCAATGACCAGGGCCACCAGCACGGCAGTGAGCGACAGCACGATATTCTGCACCTGCCCAAGCCACAAGGTCAGCAGTCCGAAAGCGAGCAGTGTATTGAACACACTGCGCACATAGAACGCCTGGCGGCGCCTCACCGGATCGATGACATCTGCCGTGCCGCGCACTGCACGCACCGCCAGCTGGCGGCCAATCACAAAACCGACAACCAACAGGATCGAGGCGATGACGCGCGGCAACCATTCGGCTTCGGCAATGAATTGCTGCAGATCGGCGAACACGGCTTCCTCCATTCGTAGCGCCCCAGCATAGCGCGGCGCGCGCCCGAGATGGCGCCCCGCGACGCCCTCGCCCTCGCCTTCGCCTACACCCGCACGTGCGCCACCCAAGTGGCGCGTGCGTCCTGCAGCACATGCCACGCCGAGCGCAGGAAAAGCACGCCGATACCGATGCCGACCAGCACGTCGGGCCACTGCGAGCCGGCCAGCCACACGCCCAGCGCTGCGCCCAGCACCGACACGTTCGCGATGATGTCGTTGCGCGAACACAGCCATACCGAGCGCATGTTGACGTCTTCCGAGCGATGGCGCCACAACAAGGCAAGACAAACCGAATTGGCTATGAGCGCAAGCGCGCCGACCCCGCCGATCACTGCCGACACCGGCACCTCGGGGTGAAAGATCTTGTAGCCCGCCTGCGCGAGCACGAATATGCCGAACAGCGCCATCACGCCGCCCTTGAGCAGCGCCGAGGCGGCCTTCCAGCCATCGTCGCGCGCCACGACGTACAGGCTGAAGCCGTACACCAGCGCGTCGCCCAGCATGTCGAGCGAGTCAGCCATCAAGGCGGTCGAACCGGCCAGCCAGCCCGCAGTCAGTTCGAACACGAACATGCCGGCGTTGATGGCGAGAACCCACAGCAAGGTGACGCGCTGGCGCCCCTGCAGTTTTTCCATTTCGCACGCGGCCTTGCTGCAACAATCAGTCATGCCCACATTCTAATACGCATCGAGGCGATAGCCTTTCACCAGTGCGGCGAACTCATCGACCTGCGCGGCCGCCCAGTCGGCGTCGTAGCCCAACTCATCGGCAAGAATGTCGGCCACCCGCGGCGCCGCCTCGCCGGCCGCCGCAGCGTCGAGAAACAGCGCGCGATTGCGCCGCGCGAGCACGTCTTCGACGGTAAGCGCAAATTGATGCTGCACGGCATGGCGGATGCCCGCTTCGCTGAGCGCGAGGCGCGGGTGAATAGTTGCGGCGTCGGGCGGAACGGGCGGATCGGTGTCGACATGCAGCGGCAGATCAGCGGTGCGGCACTCGCGCGTCGGCAGACCGGCTTCGTACGCAGCGCGGTTGATGACCGCCTCGGCCATTTGCCGGTAGGTCGTCCACTTGCCGCCGGCGATGGTCACCAGACCCTGCGGCGAGACGCGGATGACATGCTCGCGCGACAGCGCGCTACGCGGCATATCGGGGTCCGCGGCGATCAGCGGGCGCAGCCCGGCAAACACGCTGGTGACGTCCGAGCGCCGCGGCGCACGGGCGAGATACTGCGCCGCGGTGCGCAGGATAAAGTCGATCTCCGCGGCCTGTGCCCGTGGCTCGAGCGGGGTGTCCTGCAGCGGCGTGTCGGTGGTGCCGAGCAGCACCTTGCCCTGCCATGGAATCATGAACAGCACGCGGCCATCCTCGGTGCGCGGCACGAGCAGCGCGTGCTCGCCAGGCAGCCATTCGGCATCGACGACGAGATGCACCCCCTGGCTGGGGGCGAGCAGCGGCGGCGCGCCAGGTGTCGCCATGCGGCAGATGTCGTCGGCCCAAACGCCCGCGGCATTGATTACCACGCGGGCATGGAACTCGAAGTGCTGGGCGGTGAAACGATCTGCCGCGCGCACACCACGGATGCGCCCGTGCTCTTCGATCAGGCCGCTTACAGGCACGTAGTTGAGCACCAGGCCGCCCTGGTCGAACGCCGTCTGCGCAAGCGCGATGGCGAGCCCGGCATCGTCGAACTGTGCGTCGAAGTATTCAACGCCGCCGACCAGCGCCTCGGTGCGCACGTTGGGCAAAGCGGCGCGGGTTTGCGCAACGTCGAGGCGACGCACACGGCCCAGGCTGCGGCGCCCGGCGAGCCATTCGTAGGCACTGAGGCCAAGTGCCAGTTTGAGCTTGTGCCAGCGCCGGTACACGGGCACCACGAAACGCAATGGCGCGACCAGATGCGGCGCGTTGGCGAGCAACCGGGCGCGCTCGTGCAACGCCTCGCGTACGAGGGCGACGCGCCCCTGTTCGAGGTAGCGCACACCGCCGTGCACCAACTTGGTGGAACGTGAGCTTGTGCCCTTGGCAAAGTCGTGCGCTTCGAGCAACAGCGTGCGATAGCCGCGGCTCGCCGCGTCGACCGCCGCCCCCAGGCCGGTCGCGCCGCCGCCGATGATGATCACGTCCCACTGTTCGTGTGTCACTGCGCGCGTCAGCAGTTCGGCGCGCGCGAGGGTGCCGAGCCGTGCGTCGTCAGGCGCCATCGCGCCCCCCGTCGGCGTATTCCATCGGCGCGCGCCGGCGCGCCGGCGAAAGGGCGTGAACACGCGCCCCGGCATCGAACACCGTCACGCGCGGCCGGCTCGCTCCCCGGCCCGGCGCCAGCACATTGTCCATTGCCCGCTCCTCTCGCATGACACCCGAAGACGATAGCGGAATTACCCATGCTTCGCGACGTGCAGACGCACCAACGGTGCGTGCCGTCGAGACCGCCATCAATGCCGGCGTCGTGCGATCACGTCACATCTTTTCAACAAATCGCCCGCGAAATCCACGTTTTGGTGGAAAACCCGAATTTATGCCGCTGCATGTCGCTTCCTATAATCGGCTGCGCTTACACGCACCCATCCGCCTGATTCAAAGCGAGGAGACTTATGGAACGCCGTTCCTTCCTGACGAAAACGAGTGTCGGCCTGGCCGCCGGCGCAGTTGCAGCCCCCGCCATCGCACAATCACTGCCAACAGTTCAGTGGCGTTTGGCATCGAGCTTTCCCAAAAGTCTGGACACCATTTACGGTGCCGCCGAAGACTTTGCCGCCCGGGTGTCATCATCCACAGGAGGGAAATTCCAGATTCGCGTCTTTGCAGGCGGCGAGATCGTGCCCGCGTTCTCGGTGATGGACGCCGTCAAGGACGGCACCATCGAGTGCGGCCATACCGCGAGTTACTACTATTTCGGCAAGGATCCAAGCTTCGCACTCGACACCGCCGTGCCGTTCGGCCTCAATGCCCGCCAGTTCAACGCCTGGTTCTTTTATGGCGGCGGCGGCGATCTGATGCGCGAATTCTTTGCCGGTTACAACATCATGAACTTCCCGATGGGCAACACCGGCGTTCAGATGGGCGGCTGGTTCCGCAAGGAAATCAAGACGGTGGCCGACATCAAGGATTTGAAGATGCGCATCGGAGGCTTTGCCGGCAAGGTGATCGCAAAGCTTGGCGCCGTGCCGCAGCAGATACCGGGCGCCGACGTCTACCCCTCGCTCGAAAAGGGCACCATCGATGCCGCCGAATGGATTGGCCCTTACGACGACGAAAAGCTCGGCTTTCAGAAAGTCGCCAAGTACTACTACTACCCGGGCTGGTGGGAAGGCGGCCCGAATCTGTCACTGTACGTGAACATGGACAAATTCAAGGCACTGCCCGAGGAGTACCGGTCGATCATCGAGGCTGCCGCGTCCGAAGCCAACGTCAATATGATGGCTAAGTACGATGCTAAGAACCCGGACGCGCTCAAGCGACTGGTCGGCGGCGGTGCGCTGTTGCGCGCCTTCTCAAAGGAAATCATGGACGCGTGCTACACGGCCGCCGACGAGGTCTACAAGGAAACCTACGCCGAGAACCCCGGCTTCAAGAAAATCCACGAGCACATGGTCAAGTTCCGCGACGATGAAACACTGTGGTTCAGCGTGGCCGAAGGGATGTACGACCGCTACATGCAAACCCGCAGTCGCTGATCCCAGCGGTCTGTCACGTGAGACGAAAACGGGCGACCTGCGGGTCGCCCGTTTTTTTTTGCCGGTCATGTTCGCCAG
This sequence comes from uncultured Rhodocyclaceae bacterium, assembly GCA_965367985.1. GTDB lineage: Bacteria > Pseudomonadota > Gammaproteobacteria > Burkholderiales > Rhodocyclaceae > Nitrogeniibacter. The sequence continues at coordinate 94 of CBDULG010000212.1, read as the reverse complement.
GCGTGGGTGCTCAGGCGCTGCGCCGCTTGCGCGTCGACGCCTTCGTTTTCTGAGCGCCGGCAATCCAGCGTTTGCGCCACTCGGCGAGCGACGG
>CBDULG010000211.1:0-5632 GCA_965367985.1 uncultured Rhodocyclaceae bacterium | reverse complement strand
CAGCACTTCCTATGCGTTCCGGGCCGGTATCCGGGCTTGTGGTTGACGCGAAAAATCGCGCCGGGTGCATCGCCTTCCCGGGTCCGAAAACCCAGTGGCGGGTGGATGCACCCTGTGACCACTTACCGTTGCGGGGGCAGCACAGGCATTGCGACGCAAACGCGCGCTCACCTGTTTCCCGTTTACCCCTCGGGTGGGAACACCCTCGGGCACCTGAAACATGCGTTGCCCGCAGCACGGGCAACTGCGCGATAATACAGCGATGAACCCGTTTGTGCGATGCGTCACACTCGACCGATGACCACCGAACTCATCCTCGGCGGCGCCCGCTCGGGTAAGAGCCGCCTGGCTGAATCACGCGCGCTGGCCCACGGCGGGCCGGTCACGGTGATCGCCACCGCCGAGGCCGGGGACCATGAAATGGCCACGCGCATTGCCCGCCACCGCGCCGACCGGCCGGCACACTGGGACACCATCGAAGCCCCCACCGCGCTCGCCGGCACGCTCGCCCAGGCCGCCTGTGCCAACGGCTGCGTGGTCGTCGACTGCCTCACGCTGTGGCTTTCCAACCTGCTCACCACTGCCGCCGACACGCTCGACGGGCCGCACGACATCGACGCACAGTCGCCCTGGCAGAGCGAACAGGCCGCGTTGATTGCCTGCCTGCCGCGCCTGCCCGGCCAGATCGTGCTGGTCGCCAATGAAGTCGGCCTCGGACTGGTGCCCGAGTCGGCGCTCGGACGCCTGTTTCGCGACGAAGCCGGACGCCTCAATCAATCCGTCGCAGCCGCATGCGACCAGGTCACCTTCGTCGCCGCAGGACTACCCATCACCCTAAAGGGGCCACCGGATGCGCGATAAGCGCGCACCACGGGTGCCCCGACCCACGAGGCAGACTCCCAATGACCTACACCATTGCCGCTCTTGGCGACGACCTGACGGACGCGCTGCAACAGAAGATCGACGCCAAGACCAAACCGGCGGGCGCGCTCGGCCGGCTCGAAAAGCTGGCGCTGCAGATCGGGCGCATCCAGCAGACGCTCACCCCTGCCCTGCGCGATCCGCATATCGTGGTCTTCGCCGGCGACCATGGAGCGGCACTGGCCGGCGTGTCCGCCTATCCACAGAACGTGACCTGGCAGATGGTGGAAAATTTTCTTGCCGGTGGCGCGGCAATCAATGTGTTTGCGCGCCAGGCCAACCTTCGACTGCGCATCGTAGATGCCGGCGTAGCGCACGATTTCGGCGCGCGTGAGGGGCTGGTCGACGCGAAGATCGCGCCCGGCACGCAGAATTTTCTCGACGCGCCGGCGATGAGCGCGGCGCAGCGCGACGAAGCGCTCGCGCGTGGCCGCGCGATCGCGCACGAACTGGCCGACGGTGGCTGCAATGCGCTCGGTTTCGGTGAAATGGGCATCGGCAGTACCGCCGCCGCTTCCCTGCTCACCCACTGCCTCACCGGCGCGCCGCTGGCGCTGGTGATCGGGCGCGGCAGCGGACTCGACGACCTCGGCCTGTCGCACAAGCAGATGGTTCTCTCCAAGGCACTGGCGCGCGGCGGTTGCCCGCGCGATGCGCTGTCCACGCTGGCCGAATACGGCGGCTTCGAAATCGCCATGCTGACCGGCGCGATTCTCGGCGCGGCCGAACGGCGCATGGTGCTGGTGATCGACGGCTTCATCGTTACCGCGGCGCTGCTGGTGGCGCATGCGCTGGCGCCGAAAGTCATCGACTACTGCGTGTTCGCGCACAGCTCGCAGGAACGCGGCCACAGCCATCAACTCGGCTGGCTCAGCGTCATGCCGCTGCTCAATCTCGGCATGCGGCTGGGCGAAGGCACCGGCGCCGCGCTGGCCTGGCCGCTGCTCAACGCGGCGACGGCGTTCGTCGGCGAGATGGCAAGCTTCGAGTCGGCCGGCGTCAGCCGCCGGATGGGCTGAACGCTCTACATCTGTTCGCCCTGAATCGGCTTAGGCGTGCGCTACCAGATCGAGCTGTTCTTCACCGCGCTCGGCTACTTCACCCGGCTGCCGGTTCCGGCCTGGGTGCCGTTCTCTGCCGAGCGCCTGAACCACGCTGCACGCTACTTCCCGTGGGTCGGCTGGATCGTCGGCGCGAGCGGTGCGGCGGTGTTCTGGTTTGCGCGCCAGTGGCTACCCAGCAGCCTGTCGGTGATCCTTGCCATGGCCGCCACCATCCGTCTCACCGGCGCCTTTCACGAGGACGGCTGGGCCGATGCCTGCGATGGCCTCGGCGGCGGCTGGGAGAAAATGCAGGTGCTCGAGATCATGAAGGACTCGCGCATCGGCACCTACGGCGCGGTGGGCCTGGTGCTTATGCTGCTCGCCAAGGCGGCCGCGCTGGTCGAGATCGCTGCCCACGGCGTGCCGATGGCGATCATCGCGATGGTCGTCGCGCATGCCCTGTCGCGCTTCGCCTCCACCACGCTCATCTACACGCTGAGCTATGTGCGGGAGGACGACAGCAGCAAGTCGCGGCCGCTGGCCAGGAAACTCACCGACATGGAATTGCTCGTCGCCGCCGCTGGCGGACTATTGCCCTTGTTGCTGCTGCAGCCGGTCGAGGCGCTCGGCGCCGGCGTTGCGGTGGCCATCGTCACCTACTGGTCGGCACGCATCTACGTGCGGCGCCTTGGCGGCTACACCGGTGACTGCCTCGGCGCAACCCAGCAGCTTGCCGAACTGGCCACCTACCTGGGCATCCTCATCGCATGGAACTCCATCTGATCCGGCATCCGCGGCCCGACGTGCCGGCCGGCGTGTGCTATGGCCAGAGCGATGTCGGCCTCGCCGAGTCGCCCGTCGCGGTTGCCGAACGCCTGCGCCCGCATCTGCCGGAACGCTTCAGGCTGCACAGCAGCCCGCTGCAGCGCGCCTGCCGGCTGGCCGCCGAACTGGGCGCGCCGATGCTCGATGAGCGTCTCAGGGAAGTGAATTTCGGCGCCTGGGAGGGACAGACCTTCGAGGCCATCGGCGACGCCATCGACGCATGGTCAAAGGATCCGATGAACTTCCGCCCGCCCGGTGGCGAGACCCCTCGGGAAATGGCGACGCGGGTGCGGGAATGGATGACCGATGCGCTCGATCCCGTGCACGAAGCGCACGTCGTGGTCGCGCATGGCGGACCGCTGCGCGTGATCGCCGGCCATCTGCTGGCGCTGCCGCCCGATCGCTGGCTGGCGCTCGATTTTGCCTGCGGGCAGGTCACGCGGCTGGATGTGCACGAATGGGGCGTGACGCTCAAATGGTTCAACCGATAGGCAGTGCGAATGAAGGGAATTGAGCGTCTCGAAGGGGCGAAGAATTTTTCGACCCTGCGGCGCCGGCCAGCTGAGGGCGGATGCGGGGGTGACCGGCTCCGTTATACTGGGGCACCCACGCCGTGTCGCGCTCGATCTCGCCAACGATAAAAAGCCCACGTGACCGCTGCCCAAGCCCTGCCTGCCGCGATGAACCAAGCCTGATGCCCAAAGACATCGCCACGCCGTCCCGCCGCCTGCGCGCCTGGCTCGACATGCACCTCGTCGATCACGGTTTCGTGCGCGCGATTTACAACAACTTCCACGACCTGGGCGGCGGCATGTACCGCTGCAGCCAGCCCAGCCCGGGGCAGATCCGCAAATACGAGCGCAAGTGGGGCATCAAAACGATCATCAATCTGCGCGGCGTGCATGATTACGGCTCCTACTTTTTCGAGGAAGAAGCCTGCCGCGAACTGAATATCACGCTGCACAGTGTCAAGCTCTACTCGCGCACACCGCCGTCGATCGAAGAAGTGCACATGATGCGCGACTTGTACGCGCAGATCGACTACCCGGCGCTGCTCCACTGCAAATCGGGCGCCGACCGCGCCGGCCTGGCCGCCGCGCTGTATCGCATCCTGCATCTCGACCACCCGGTGTCCGAGGCAATGAGCGAACTGGGCTGGCGCTATGGTCATTTCAAACAGGCCAAGACCGGCGTACTCGACTTCTTCTTCGCCAGCTATCTGGCCGACACCGCCAAAATACCGATGGACTTCATGACCTGGGTCGATACGGCGTACGACGAAAATGCACTGAAAGCGCAGTTTCACGACGAGGGCTGGGCGAGTCTCGTGGTGGACAAGGTGCTGCATAGAGAATGACGGCCCCCATGCTCACTTTGTTGGCGGACAGCGCCGTAGGGCGGGCTTCAGCCCGCCACAGCCGTCCCGTAGCGCATACCGATGGCCGGCTGAAGCCGGCCCTACCGATCGGACCACCTGCGCGTCGCGGAATGCTCCGTCACCCTGTAGGGCGGGCTCCAGCCCGCCACAGCCGTTCCGTAGGGCACACCGATGGCCGGCTGAAGCCGGCCCTACCGATCGGACCACCCGCGCGTCGCGGAATGCTCCGTCACCCTGTAGGGCGGGCTTCAGCCCGCCAAAACTGGAGCGTCTCGCCCACCGCTGACCGGATGAAACCCGCCCGACCGAACGTGTGCGTTGCTCGCTTTCAGGATGCGCGTATGACATTACCGTGGTGACGGTCGGCCGTCGCCAGGCGTTTGCCTGCCTCACCACGGCACGCGTCGTCATCGACGAATTGCGCCGCTGCGACGCATTGGCCCGCACGACGACCCTGGCCTGGGTGCTCATGCCCGACCATCTCCACTGGCTGTTCGTACTCGGTAGCGACGCGACCCTCGCGCAAACGCTTCGCGATTTCAAAGGTCGCAGCGCCTATCGCATCAACACACGCGAAAACCGTCGCGGAGCGTTCTGGCAGCGTGCGTATCACGACCACGCCGTGCGGGGCGATGAAGACGTGAAAACCATGGCGCGTTACATCGTCGCCAACCCCCTGCGTGCCGGCCTGGTTGAGGACATTGGTCAGTATTCGCATTGGGATACGGCGTGGCTTTGATGATTGGCCTTTCAATCCCTCACTTAAACTCCACTGGCCGGCTAAAGCCGGCCCTACGGATCGAACGCCCTTCGCATTGCGGGATTCTCCGTCACCCCGTAGGGCGGGCTTCAGCCCGCCACACCCGTCGCACCGCGCATACCGATGGCTGGCTGAAGCCGGCCCTACCGATCGGACCGACGCCGTGCGACGCCGCCCGCAAGAACCGCCACAAGTCGGCCCAATGAACGATTCGTTCACCCTCTACCGCCGTCTGCTCGGCAGCATCCGCCCGTATCGCAAGGTCGTAGTGCTGTCGATTCTGGCGATGGTGATTGCGGCGGCGCTCGAGCCGGTGCTGCCGGCCTTGCTCAAACCGCTTGTCGACGAGAGCCTGATCCGCAAGAACGCGACCGCGCAGTGGCAGGTGCCGTTGTTCCTGCTGCTCGCCTTTTTGGTGAAGGGGCTGGCCGAATATTCGGCCAATGTGTCGAGCCAGTGGATTGCCCACAAGGCGATTACCGATCTGCGCCAGCAGGTGTTCCGCCATCAGATGCATCTGCCGCTCGCCGCCTATGGCGACGCCTCGGGTGGGCGCATGCTGTCGCGCATTCTTTACGACATCCCGCAGGTCGGCGCGGCGCTGTCGAACGCCTGGTTCATCGTCATTCGCGACTCGCTGGTGATCGTCGGGTTGACGGGTTACCTGATCTACACCGCGTGGGAACTGACCTTGATGATCCTCGC
>CBDULG010000210.1:0-5637 GCA_965367985.1 uncultured Rhodocyclaceae bacterium | reverse complement strand
TGCAACTTTCGGAGCTCAAAGCCCTCCACGTCAGCGAATTGCTGGAAATGGCCCAGGCCAACGGCATTGACGGTGCCAATCGACTGCGCAAGCAGGAGCTTGTCTTCGCCCTGCTTAAGAATCGCGCCAAGAAAGGCGAACCGATTTTTGGCGACGGCGTGCTCGAAGTCCTGCCCGACGGCTTCGGTTTCCTGCGCTCGCCCGAGGCGTCCTATCTCGCTGGCACCGATGACATCTACGTGTCGCCCTCGCAGATCCGGCGTTTCAACCTGCACACCGGCGACACCATCGAGGGTGAGATTCGCACACCAAAGGACGGTGAGCGCTACTTCGCGATGGTCAAGGTTGACAAGATCAATGGCGAGCCGCCGGAAGCGTGCAAGCACAAGATCCTTTTCGAGAACCTCACCCCGCTGCACCCCACCGAATGCTTCACGCTCGAGCGCGACATGCGCGGCGGCGAAAACGTCACTTCGCGCGTCATCGACATGATCGCGCCGGTCGGCAAAGGCCAGCGCGGCCTGCTGGTGGCGCCACCGAAGACCGGCAAGACGGTCATGCTGCAGAACATCGCGCACGCCATCACCGCCAATCATCCCGACGTTGCGGTGATCGTGCTGCTGATCGACGAACGGCCAGAAGAAGTGACCGAAATGCAGCGTTCGGTAAAAGGCGAAGTGGTCGCCTCGACCTTCGACGAGCCGGCTGCGCGCCACGTGCAGGTCGCCGAAATGGTCATCGAGAAGGCCAAGCGCTTGGTCGAGCACAAGCGCGATGTGGTGATTCTGCTCGATTCACTCACTCGCCTGGCCCGCGCCTATAACACGGTCGTGCCGGCCTCGGGCAAGGTGCTCACCGGCGGCGTAGACGCCAACGCGCTGCAAAAGCCCAAGCGCTTCTTCGGCGCGGCGCGAAATATCGAAGAAGGCGGCTCGCTGACCATCATCGCCACCGCGCTGATCGATACCGGCAGCCGCATGGACGACGTGATCTACGAGGAATTCAAGGGCACCGGCAATATGGAACTGCACCTCGACCGCCGCATGGCCGAAAAGCGGGTCTATCCTGCGATCAACGTGAACCGCTCCGGCACGCGCCGCGAAGAGTTGTTGATGGAGCCGGAGGTGCTGCAGAAGATCTGGATCCTGCGCAAGCTGCTCTACGGCATGGACGACATCGAGGCAATGGAATTCCTGCTCGACAAGGTCAAGCAGACCAAGAACAACGAGGAGTTCTTTGGCGCCATGCGCCGCGGTTGATCGCCGTTGCCCCGCGCGCAAGACGCCACCCGCGGGTGGCGTCTTCGTTGCTGCGCCGGTTTCCCGCAATTTCGACCGGACATTCTGGAACACCGTGCCAGCGCGGTATTGCACAACAGCGACGGAAAGTGCTGACTAAACATGTACACTTTGGCCCGGACACGATCGCGGCGTGCAACGTCGTATCCGCACCCCGGTTTGCACCAATCTTCGCCGAGGCATCGCTATTCCACGCTGCATCTCGTGTGGCCTTGAAGTCGCTCACCGCAGATACGACAAGATCTCACAGCGTGCAATAACCGCAACACCTTCACGCCATGCCGCGACGGCAGTTGCCCTCAAGCCTCACTTCACAAAGTGAGAGTTCATTGCCAACATGAATTCCGTCCAGACTGTTACACCTGCTGCGCCTGCCGGCATTGCGCCGGACATCGCCCTGTTTCTGTGAGAACGAAATGAAAAAAATCCGTAGCCTTCTTGTCGCCAACCGCAGTGAAATTGCCATTCGCGTCCTGCGAGCCGCCTCGGAAATGGGGATCAGGACGGTAGCGATTTTCTCGAATGAAGACCGCTTCGCACTGCATCGCTTCAAGGCCGACGAATCCTATCTCGTTGGCACGGGCAAGAAGCCGATTCAGGCCTATCTCGACATCGGCGACATCATTCGCATCGCCAGGGAAACCGAAGTGGATGCGATTCATCCCGGCTACGGCTTCCTGTCTGAAAACCCTGATTTCGCTGATGCCTGTGCCAAGGCCGGAATCGCCTTCATCGGCCCCAGCGGCGACGTCATGCGCCGCCTCGGCAACAAGGTGGCGGCGCGGGCGCTCGCCGAGCAAGCCGGCGTGCCGGTCGTGCCGGCCACCACCGCGCTACCGCTGGATCTGGCGGGCGCGCAGCAGATGGCCGCTGACGTCGGCTATCCCCTGATGCTCAAGGCCAGTTGGGGCGGTGGCGGGCGCGGGATGCGTGTCGTCGAGAACGAAGGCGAACTGGCAGCGGCGCTCGAGGTTGCGCGCCGCGAATCGCTGGCCGCCTTCGGCAATGACGAGGTCTATCTGGAAAAACTCGTTCGCCGCGCCCGCCACGTCGAAGTGCAGGTGTTGGCCGACCGCCACGGCCAGCGCGTGCACCTGTTCGAGCGCGACTGTACGGTACAGCGCCGCAACCAGAAAGTGGTCGAGCGCGCGCCGGCCCCGTATCTCGATGACGCGACACGCCAGGCGCTTTGCCAATCCGCCCTGGACCTGGCACGCGCCGCCGACTACACACATGCGGGCACCGTCGAATTCCTTATGGATGCCGACAGCGGCAAGTTCTACTTCATCGAGGTCAATCCGCGAATCCAGGTCGAACACACGGTCACCGAGCAGATCACCGGGGTCGACATCGTCAAGGCACAGATTCGCATCACCGAAGGCTGGCGAATTGGCGATGAGGAATCCTTCGTGCCGCAACAGGGCGACATCCGCATGTCCGGCCACGCCCTGCAATGTCGCGTGACCACCGAAGACCCTGAGAACAGCTTCACGCCGGATTACGGACGCATCGCCGCCTATCGCAGCGCCGCTGGCTTCGGCATCCGCCTCGATGCGGGCACTGCGTATTCCGGTGCGGTGATCACGCCGTTCTACGATTCCCTGCTGGTCAAGGTCACCGCCTGGGGCCACAGCAGCGACGAAGCCGCTCGGCGCATGGACCGTGCGCTGCGCGAATTCCGTGTGCGCGGTCTGGCAACCAATCTGCAGTTTCTCGAAAACGTCATTGCCCACCCGCAGTTCCGTTCCGGCGAATGCACCACGCGCTTCATCGACGACACGCCGGAACTGTTCAAGTTTACCAAGCGGCGGGACCGGGCGAGCCGTCTGCTCAAATTCCTCGGAAAGGTCGCCGTGAACGGCAATCCGGAAATGAAGGGGCGCACGCTGCCGACACTGCCGCTGGCCAGTCCGATCAAGCCCAGCATCGACCTGACGACGCCGATCCCGCCCGGCACGCGCGACAGGCTGAAGGCGCTAGGCGCCAAGGGCTTTGCCGAATGGATGAAGGCCCAGCCGCACGTGTTGCTCACCGACACCTCGATGCGCGACGCGCATCAGTCGCTGTTCGCCACGCGCATGCGCACCCACGACATGCTGGCCATCGCGCCGTATTACGCCCGCATGGCGCCGAACCTGTTCTCGCTCGAATGCTGGGGCGGCGCGACCTTCGATGTGGCCCTGCGCTTTCTCAAGGAAGACCCGTGGGAGCGCCTGCAGCGTCTGCGCGAGCAAGTGCCCAACATCCTCTTCCAGATGCTGCTGCGCGCCTCCAACGCAGTCGGCTACACCAACTATAGCGACAACGTGGTGCGCTACTTCGTCCAGCAGGCCGCGCACAATGGCGTCGATGTCTTTCGCGTTTTCGACTCGCTCAACTGGGTCGAGAACATGCGCGTCGCGATGGATGCGGTGATTGAAAGCGGTGCGCTGTGTGAAGGCACGCTGTGCTATACCGGCGATGTCTTCGACGCCAGCCGGCCGAAGTACGACCTCGCCTACTACGTCAATCTCGCCAAGCAACTCGAGCAGGCCGGCGCGCACGTCATCGGCATCAAGGACATGGCCGGTGTCTGCAAGCCGCGCGCGATCAGCGCACTGGTCAAGGCGCTGAAGGACGAAGTCGGCCTGCCGCTGCACTTCCACACCCACGACACCAGCGGCATTGCTGCCGCCTCGGTACTGGCCGCGGTGGAAGCCGGATGCGATGCGGTCGACGGTGCGCTGGACGCGCTCTCCGGCCTGACCTCGCAACCCAACCTCGGCTCAATCGCCGCCGCGCTCAAGGGCAGCGAACGCGATCCCGGGGTCGACCTCGGCGCGCTGCAATCCCTATCGCATTACTGGGAAGGCGTGCGCCATGCGTACGCGCCATTCGAGCCGAATATCCGCTCCGGCACATCGGACGTTTACAACCACGAAATGCCCGGCGGCCAATACACCAATCTGCGCGAACAGGCCCGCGCCATGGGCCTGGAACATCGCTGGACGGAGATTTCGCTGGCCTACGCCGACGTAAACCGTCTGTTCGGCGACATCGTCAAGGTCACGCCGACTTCCAAGGTGGTCGGTGATCTGGCGCTCTTCATGGTGGCTAATGACCTGACGCCTGAAGAGGTCGCCGACCCGGCCAAGGACATCGCCTTTCCGGAATCGGTCATTTCGCTCTTCCGCGGCGAACTCGGTTTCCCGCCCGACGGGTTCCCCAAGGATCTGGAGACCAAGGTGCTCAAGGGGGAGCCACCGCTCGCCGGGCGTGCTGGCGCCTTCATGCCGGATGTCGATCTGGCGGCCACCCGCGTTGAACTGGAACACGCCATCGGGCGCCAGGCGAGCGACACCGATCTCGCTTCTTATCTGATGTATCCCAAGGTCTTCCGCGACTACGCGGAGCACCGGCGCGAGTTCGGCGACGTCTCGCGGCTGCCGACCTCGCCGTTCTTCTACGGTCTGCAGGATCGCGAAGAAATCGCCGTCCGCATCGACAAGGGCAAGACGTTGGTGGTGCGCCAGACGGGACGTTCGGAGGCCCCCGACGAAGAGGGCAGGATCAAGGTGTTCTTCGAACTTAATGGCCAGCCGCGTACCACCCGCATCGCCAAGGCCGGACTGGAAAACGTCGGTCGCACACGCGCAAAGGCCGACCCCGACGACGCCGGGCATGTCGGCGCGCCGATGCCCGGCATGGTGGTCACCGTCGCGGTCAAGGCGGGCCAGAAAGTCAAGAAAGGCGCACCGCTGCTCTCGCTCGAGGCAATGAAGATGGAAACCATGCTCAGCGCAGACCGCGATGCGGTGATAAAGGCCGTGCACGTCAAACCCGGCGACGTGATCGGGGCAAAGGATTTGTTGGTCGAGTTCACGTAAGCGCACGACGCCCTCGCCGACAAGCAGCGTCAATGACGCGTCGTTCAATTCAACGGCGAAAACGAAAACACGGAAGTCCTCGTTTCCGTAAGACGCGTGGCTGATAAGAACCGCGAGGTCCGCGTCAGCAGCGACGGCAGCGGCGTGGCGGTTGCCAACATCAAGATGAGCATGAGCCCGGACGACAAGATTGCGAGATTTGCGGTGGAATAAGCGGTGCGCCGAGTCGATCGAATGACCGGCTGACCATTTTCGATAGCTTCGTCCGCAATCGAGCGGCTCGGCGTCGGTTTTTCCTTGATCTACCCTTACGATGCCTTCCTCGCCATCCACGGGACGCGTGACCATGTCGTCACAATCCGAGGTCGTCGCTGAGACCACCTTCCTGGAGGCAGGGTCTGCGGCCTTCCGCCGCGCAAACTTTGCGATGTTTTTCGGTGGTTTCGCATGCTTTGCGATGCTCTACAGCACGC
>CBDULG010000209.1:0-5753 GCA_965367985.1 uncultured Rhodocyclaceae bacterium | reverse complement strand
TCGCGCGACCCGTGCGCTTCACTCAGCGCCGGTAACGCAAGGATTGGTGGGTCAGCCGTTCGAGGCGGTTTTCGCGTTGCTGATTGGCGCGAGCAGCGCTTCGAACTGTTTTGCCGGCACCGGTCGGCTGAACAAGAAGCCTTGTCCGCTCTGGCATGCGTGGGCGCGCAGGAAGCTAAGCTGGCCAACGGTTTCGATGCCTTCGGCGACGACCGTGAGGTCGAGACTGTGCGCCAACGCAATGATGGCGCGCACGATGGCGGCGCTGTCCTGGTCGGTTTCGACGTCATTAAGGAAGCAACGGTCGATCTTGAGCTCGTCGATCGGTAGGGTGCGCAGGTAGGCGAGCGACGAGTAGCCGGTGCCGAAATCGTCGATCGACAGTTGCACGCCGATCTCGCGCAATTCACCCAGCCGTGCCGACACCCGGTCAGCATGAGACATGAGCAGCGATTCGGTCAGTTCAAGCGTGATTCGACCGGCGGGAATCGCATGGCGAATAAGCGCATCGCGCACCGTGTCGACGAATCCTTGATGGCGAAACTGGTGAGCCGATACGTTGATCGCCAGGTTCCCGATGTCATGGCCGCTGGCCGACCACTCGGCCAGCTGGCGACAGGCATCGTCGAGCACGAAGGCACCCAGGTCGACAATCAGGCCCGTCTCCTCGGCGACCGGGATGAATTCCACGGGTGATACGAAGCCGCGCTCGGCATGGTGCCAGCGCAGCAGGCATTCGGCGCCGATGATCATCTCGGTGGCGACGTCGTACTTGGGCTGATAGTAGACCTCGAAGTCGCGCCGCTCGAGTGCATGGCGCAAGTCGGTTTCGAGATCCAGCCGGCTGAGCGCCTGGGCATTCAGTTCGCTCGAATAGAAGCGAAACGCGCCGTGCGGATTGCTCTGTTCAGACTGCAGTGAACGTACTGCGATCGAAGCGTTGTGCAGGGTCGCGTCGATATTGTCGCCATCGGCTGGAAACGTGGTGATGCCGATATTGACGGTGACGAAAAGCTCCTGGCCATCGAGGTGAAACGGCGCCGCCATCGAATCGAGCACGCGTTTGGCGACGCGGGCAATGTTTTCCGGCGTCAGTTGGCCGAGCAGCATCAGGGTGAATTCGTCGCCGCCCAGGCGTGACAAGCCCGCGCTGCCCTGCGATTCGGAAAGCAGTGCGACCACATCGCTGGCGCGGCTGGTTTCTTCGAGACGTCCGGCGATGGCGCGCAACAGCTCGTCGCCACGCGCCGGGCCGAGTGCCTGATTGACCGCGCGGAAGCGATTCACGTCCATCAGCAACAGCGCACCGGTCTGCCCGTAGCGCTGCGCGTGTTTCATTGCCCAGTCGAGCCGATCGAGCAGCATGTGGCGGTTGGGCAAGCCCGTGAGCCGGTCGAAATAAGCGAGCCGGTCCTGATACGCCTTGGCGGCCAGCGTGTTGCGCACGCGCAGCACCAGTTCGCTTTCATCCACGGGTTTGGCAAGAAAGTCGGTCGCGCCCATTTCAAGCGCTTTCAACTTGGTGGGCGCGTCGGTAGACGAGGTCAGCACGACCACCGGTAGGTGCTTGAAGTGCTCATGCTGACGCACGTACGCGAGAATGTCGAAACCGCTGACATCCGGCATCATCAGGTCGAGCAGCACGATGTCGGGGCGCTCGCGCTCGAGCGTTTCGATCGCGTGGCGAGGATCGCTCGTCAGGACGAACTGCTCGTAGCCCGCATCTTCCAGAAACATCTGGATGATCTCGAGCGTGATCGGCTCGTCGTCGATCATCATGAGTGTCGATCGCCGTGTTGGCGCGATCGATTGCCGCGCGTGCCCCTCCGCGCCCTTTGGTGCATTGAGCGGGGTTGCCTGAGTTTCCTCCGGTTTGAGCGGAGCGGAAAGGTTCGATCGCATTTCAGTCACGTTGTCCACTTCGACATTTATTGCCGGTTCTTGAGCCCGTCGCGGCACCGCCGCGCACGAATTCACGCGAGTTTGCGCGCGACGGCCGGTTGTGCCATTCGATCGATCAGATTGCGGATGGTCGTCAGAACCTCACCGCAGCGCGCCGCATCACGCGCGCTTGCAGCAATTTCCAGTTCGAGCGCCGGTTCAGTGAACGCGTCGAAACCGACCGTGCCTGCCGCACCCTTGAGCCAATGCGCGAGGCCAGATAACGACTCGAAGTCGCGGGTATCACAGGCGGTCACGAATTGTGGCCATTGGGCGTCCATGCGGACGATGAATTTCCCGATCACGCGGTGCATGCGCGGATTCTCTTCGAGGCGGGAACGCACGCTCGTTGCAACTTCGGAAACGCGGATCGGCGCGGCTCGTGCCGTGGCGACTGGCGCGGCTTCCTGTGCCGTCGCGGTGGCGAGCGGGTCGGCAAGGCGGTTCGCGATGCGCGCAATCCGGCGGACGAGTAATGCGCAGGCGTTGCCGTCGCCGCGCTTTGCGGCGTCTTCAAGTTCGGCCGCCGGTTCGGTGAAATCGTCGAAGCCGACGGTGCCGCCCGCGCCTTTGAGCCAATGAGCCATTCGCGCCAGTGCCTCCAATTCGCCAGCAGCCTGCGCGGCTTCAATCTGCGCCATCTGCCCGTGTATGCGCAGCACGAATTTGTGGATCACGTTGTGCATGCGCGGCTGTATCGCGAGGCGCGACTGAATCGGTATTTCGTTTTCGGTCTCGACCCGGGCAGCGGGCGCGGCGGCGTCGACGGGCTGCGCCGCAGTAATGGCGCTTTCACGATGACCGCCAACGATGCTCGCGACGGTGGTCAGCAAGGCGTCGATATCGACCGGCTTGGTCAGATAGGCCGTGCAACCGGCGGCGATGAGTTCTTGCTCGAATCCGCGCATGGCGTTGGCGGTAAGGGCAACGATCGGCGTGCCGATGCCCAGTTCGCGCAGAGTGCGGGTTGCGGTAAAGCCATCCATTACCGGCATTTGCATGTCCATGAGGATGAGGTCGTAGGCTGTGTCCTGCGCCATATCGACCGCTTGCTTGCCGTTTTCCGCCTCCGCCGGTTTTATGCCGAACTCTTCGAGCACGGTTGCCACCAGTTCGCGGTTCTCGACACCGTCGTCGACCACCAGAATTCGCGTTGCGGGCGGCAGCACCCAGCGCTGTGTTTCCGCGCTGTCGACGGTTTCGATCGAACGGCCAAGCGTGCTCGCATCGAGCAATGCAATGCCCTCGAGCGAACCTGTGGCGAAGCTTGCATGGAAGGTGCTCCCGCGGCCGGCTTCGCTGGTCGCGTAGATGTCGCCGCCGAGCGCGCGCGCGAATCGGCGGCTGATCGACAGACCCAGACCGGTGCCGCCAAAGCGGCGGTTCACGCTGCTGTCGGCCTGCACGAAAGGCTCGAAAATCTGTGCGACCTTGTCTTCCGGAATGCCGATGCCCGTGTCACGTACGTCGACGCGCAGCAGGCCGGCATCACCGTCGTGCGAGAGCGCGACGGTGATGCCGCCACTCTCAGTGAATTTGATTGCGTTGCCGATCAGATTGGTCATCACCTGGCGCAAGCGCGCAGCGTCCGAGTGAATCGTCGCCGGGATACGCCCGTCGACCTCCAGGCGAATCTCAAGACCCTTTTCCTGCGCCTTCACGCTCATCGTCTGCACCACCTGATGGGCAAGGGCGTAAGGCTCGCAGGCGATCGACTCGACCTCCAGGAGACCCGATTCGACCTTGGACAAATCGAGGATGTCGTTGATCAGCTCGAGCAGATGCGTACCGCTCGAATGAATCGTGTCGAGGTGGCGTTTCGCATCGCCGCTGTCACGCGAGTAGCCGCGGCGCAGCAACTCCGTGAAGCCGAGTATCGCGTTCATCGGGGTGCGGATCTCGTGGCTCATGTTGGCGAGGAAATCGCTCTTCGCGCGGTTGGCCGTATCGGCCTCGTTCTTGGCATGCTCGAGTTCGATGCTGTACTTCTCGATTTCGGTGATGTCATCGAGGCTCACCAGCACGCCGCCGGGCGTATTGCCACCGGTGAGAATCGGCGCGCAGTTGATCTGGAAGGTGTGCAGCGCGCCGCCCGGCGAGCGCAGTTGCACGGTGTTGTTCACTTGCGCCTCGCCATCACGTAGTGCGATTGCCCACGGTGCCTGTTGCTGATCCAGCGGCTCACCGTCGACCGTGGCCCAGGGGAGACGGGCCGCGCTGACGCCGATCAGCGCGCTGGCCGGCTGTCCGGTGAATTCGGCAAACGCACGGTTGGCCAGCACCACGTTCTGGCGCCGGTCGAGCACCAGCAGGCCTTCGGTCAGCGTATCGAGCGCGTGGCGCACACGGTCGGGTACGGCGCCAGAAGGGTCGAGATGGCGCAACACCTTGCCCAGATAGAAGTAGAACGCGATCAGCGCGGTAAAGAAGACGAAGGCGACCAGGCGCACCAACGGGTTGGCAATCCAGCCTGCCACCCCGCTTGCGACGATCGGCGTAAAGCGCAGTTCGAGCTGACCCCAGGCTTCGTCGCCTGAGAGAATCGGCACCTGCATCTGCGTCTCGGTCGAGCCGTCGCCCGGTTTGAGCGTCCACGCCCCGGTGTGGGGCCCCGCGGTCACCACCAGCTCTCCACTGTGGGCGCGCAGCGCTGCCGAGAGAATGTCGTCATTGCGCTTGACGGCAATGCGCAGCGTCGGTCCGAGCCATTGCGGGTCGCCACGCACGACGATCTCGGTGGCCGTCGCAGTGAGTGTTTCGGCCAAGGCGATACGCCCGTCGCGCACTGCCTGGGTGCGATCGGGAATCAACCCGAAGAAGCCCGCCGCCAGCACCACGCTGATCGCCAGAAATGCCAAACCCAGCGCGATGTGCCCCTTGGCACCAAAGCGGCCCATCATGTCTTTGCTCCCAGAATGTGTGATGTTTCTTGCGGTTCCGCGGGGTGATCGACGTCGTCAGTCGCAGCGTCGCCCGCCACCAGCGCTTCGAGCGAATCGTCCTCGCCCTCGTCGCCACGCTTGACGCCACCAAGGACCGGCAGCGGGTCCAGAAAACGCCACGCCGGCATGGTGGTGAGCAAACTGGTGAGCAGCACGCCGCCACGAATCAGCCAAGCCACGTAACCCACGGTCAGTCCGGCGCCGGTCACCATGGTGATGCCGATGCGCTGCTGCGACGCGTCGGTTTCGTCGTTCGCGCTCTCACGCAGCGTGTCGAAGTTGCGGGCGATATATGCCTCGCGTATTGCGTCGCCGATGCGGCCGCTTGACGAGAGCTGTGCCGTGCTCGCCTCGCTCCGATAGGTCAGCCGCAAGATGTCGGCGTCGCGCAGCTGGACCGGCAGCGCATTCGGGTCAACGATATTGGTCGAGGATCGCGCCGTGACGCGCTGAACGTCATCCGTTGCAGGCGGCACAAAGCTGAGAGTGATCGCCTCAGCGATACCGAGTCCGTCGTTGGCCAAATCGCTCGTTCCAGCCGGCGTGCGAGCGGGCAACGGCGCGTCAGCCGCGGGGACGGCTTGCGCCTCGGCCTCCGCCTCGGTGGCGACAGCGACCGTCGGCGCGAGGGTGACTGGGGTGATCGACGGCGCGTCGATCGAGGACACGGCCTCGATCGTGATCCGTGCGCTTCCCACGGCGCTGCCATCGCTCACCTCGATGATGATTTGCGCGGTGCCGACCGTGCCCGCATGACTGGCGCTGATGCTCAGGCTGCGCTGCGCACCCGTGCCCGACAGCACAATGGCCGAGTCAGGCAGCACCGACGGGTTCGACGAGCGAACACTGACCGTGAGTGTGCCGAGCGGC
>CBDULG010000208.1:0-5793 GCA_965367985.1 uncultured Rhodocyclaceae bacterium | reverse complement strand
TCGAGAAAACCGGCGGAAACCCCTTCTTCGTCATCCAGTTCCTCAAGACGCTTGAACGCGACGGGCATTTTCGCTTCGATTCGGCGTCGGCGCGCTGGATCTACAGCATCGATGCGATCGCCCGGGCGCCATTGGCCGACGACGTGGTGGATTTGATGACCCACCACATCCAGCGCCTTTCTGCCAAGTCGCAGTACGCATTGACGCTCGCCGCGTGCATTGGCAACCGCTTCGATCGGCGCACCCTGGCGACGATCAGTGAGCAGTCGCAGGAGAGCATCGCCGACGATCTCGATCAGGCGGCGGCCGAGGGGCTGATTCTCCCCGTGCGGCGCCGCCACGTCGGTGCCCCGGCGGCCGATGAGGGTAGCGCGCCAGACCGCCGGCAGGCGTACATGTTTCTTCATGACCGGGTGCAGCAGGCCGCCTACGCGCTGATCCCGGAAGCACGCAGGCCGATGCTCCACCTGAAGATCGGCCGGCTGCTGCACGCGGGTGCGACCTCGAAACACCCGGCCAGGCTGTTCGACATCGTGTATCACATGAATCTTGGGCGCAGCCTGATCGCCACCGCCAGCGAGCGCCTCGACCTCGCGCGGCTCAATCTCGAAGCCGGGCACAAGGCGAAAATATCGACCGCCCACGATGCTGCACGCGACTATTTCCATGCCGGCCTCGGACTGCTCGACGAGACTCAATGGCAGTCGGACTATGAACTGTGCTTCGCGCTGCACCTGGAAGCGGCGGAAAGCGAGTATTTGTGCGGCGATTTCGACGCTGCGCAGGCGCAATTCGAGCGCCTCCTGCAGCACGCCGACACGGACATCGACCGGGCGCGCGTCTACCGCCTGCGCAGCGTGCAGTACGAAAACATGGCTCGCTATGCCGATGCGCTGGCGATCGCGCGTACCGGCCTGGCGCTGTTCGACGTCTCGTTTCCCGAGCCGGCTGCCGACAAGGCGGCCGCGCTGGACCAAGAGATCGCACGGATCGGTTCTTTGCTCGGCGAGCGCCCGGTCGCCTCACTGATCGACCTGCCGGTGATGACCGATCCGAAAATCCTCATTGTCATGAACATTCTGACCGACATCTGGGCGTCGACCTTCATCCTCGGCGATCCGGTCCTGGCGCGGCTCATTTCGGCGACGATGGTGCGCCTGTCGCTGCTCCACGGGAACGTCGGCGAATCGGCCTACGGCTATGTGACCCATGCAATTACCGTCGGTCCACATCGCGGCGATTATCCGCTCGCCTACGAATTCGGTGCGCTCGCGCTTGCCGTGAACCAGCGCTTCGCAGACACGCAACGCCGCGCCAAGATCTACCAGCAGTTCCATGCGCACGTGAACTTCTGGCGTCAGCCGATGGCGTCCTGTATTCCCTATGCGCGCGAGGCGTACCGCAGCGGCATCGAGAGCGGCGACTTCCTCTATGCGGCCTACGGCGCCGCCACCGAGACCTGGCCGGCAATCCTCGCCACGCAAGATCTGGCGCAATTCGTGCGCGACTACGAACCGAGCGTGGCCCGGGTCGAACGGCTCAAGAACCAGGCCTTCGCCGACTCGCTGAAGATCATCCTGAACTGGGCGCGCGCCCTGCAAGGCCAGACCGAGGGTCTGCTATCGCTCTCCGACGCTTCGATCGACGAGCACGCGTACGTGCGAACTTACCGTGACAACCCGTTTTTCACCACCTTTCACGCGGTGACGAAGCTCCAGCTTTGCTGCCTGCTCGGCACCCCCGCCGAGGCGCTGCAAGCGGCGCGCGTGGCGGGCGCGACCGCGCACCACGTGCCCGGCACGGTGTGGCCGATCCTCTACGAATTCTGGAGCGGGCTCGCGCTGGCGGCCAACCTTCACGCGGCCCCTGAAGACGAACGCGCGGCGGCGATGGCGCAGATCGTCAAGGCGCGCGACTGGTTCGACGAACTGGCGAAAAACTGCCCGGAGAACTTTCTCTGCCCGGCGCTGCTGCTGGCCGCCGAAATAGAACGTATCGAAGGCCACATGCGCGCCGCGATCGACCACTACGAGCGAACCATCGAGTACGCGGCGAAGCACGAACTGATCCAGTACCGCGCGCTCGCCAACGAACTGTGTGGCCGTTGCCGGCTTGAACGCGGCGAAACGAGAATCGCCGCCCTGTTCATCGCCGAAGCGCGCAGCTGTTATGCCGCCTGGGGCGCGGCGGCCAAAGTGGATCAACTCGAGCGCGCACATCCCGAAATCATGCGCACGGAAGCGATGCTTTCACACGTCCTGCCCACCGCGGTGCAGACTGCGCCGGCACAGGACGGGTACGATGCCGGTGACCTCGATCTGCTCAGCGTCATGAAGGCGGCACAGGCGATCGGCGGCGAGACCGAACTGCACCGGTTGCTTGCTCGCCTGATGCAAATCGCGATCGAGAACGCCGGCGCCGAGCGCGCCGGTCTCGTACTCGAAGACAACGGCGGCTCAGTCGTCTACACCACCGATGCGCGGCAGGCCGCAGCGCAGACGATACCGCGCGGCACGCCGCTCGCGGACGCGCGCACGCTGCCGACAAGCCTCATCAACTATGTCCGCCGCACCTCGGAGAGCGTCGTGCTGAGCGACGCAGCGGCCGACGATCGCTACGGCAGCGATTCGTACATCGCCGCTCACAAGCCGCGTTCGGTGATGTGCTTGGCGGTGCAGAAGCAGGGCCGGCGGGTTGGCGTGCTCTATCTCGAAAACGGCGCATTGGCGGGCGTGTTCACCGCAGAGCGCATCCGCATCGTGCAATTACTGGCGACCGAAGCCGCGATCGCGCTGGAAAACGCCTGCCTGATCGACAGCCTGAAGCGCCAAATCCGCGAGCGAGAAGACGCCCAGCAGGCGCTGCGTACCGCGCTCGGGGAAGTCGAGCGGCTCAAGGAGGATCTCGAGGCGGAGAACGTGTATCTGCGCGGCGACCTGATCGCCAACGTGTCACACGATTTGCGCACCCCGATGGTCTCGATGCGCGGCTATCTCGAACTGCTGTGTGCCAAGGATGGGGAACTGCCGGCCGACACGCGCCGCAGCTACCTAGAGATCGCGCTGCGCCAAAGCGAGTATCTGTCGACCCTGATCGATGAGTTGTTCGAGCTGGCAAAACTCGAATTCAAAGGCCTGCAACTCGACCGCGAGCCCTTCCAGCTTGCCGAACTGGCGGTCGACGTACTCAAGAAATTCCAGCTCGCGGCAGACGCCAAGCAGGTGACGCTGCGCGTCGAGATGCCCGACGCCGTGCCGCAGGTTTACGCCGATCTCGCCCTGATCGAGCGGGTGCTCGACAACCTGATCGGCAACGCCTTGCAACACACGCCAAGTGGCGGCTTGATCAGCGTCAGCATCGAGGTCGCCGATGCCCGCGTGATCGCGCGCGTCTCCGATACCGGACGGGGCATTGCCGCGGACGAACTGCCATTCATCTTCGACCGCTTCTACCGCGTCGAAAAGAGCCGGAATCGCGCATCGGGCGGCGCCGGGCTGGGGCTTGCGATCGCCAAGCGGATCGTCGAACTGCATGACAGCGAGATCATCGTCGACAGCAACCCGAACCAGGGCAGCTGCTTTTCGTTCAGCCTGCCGGTGCATGGCGCGGGGTGAAATCCGGGGGCCGGGCACCGCGAGCGAACGCGTCAATGAAGTTGCGCCACTGCGGCGGCGGCTTCGTCGCGATTGAAAAACTGCCCGTCGCGCACGAAACCGGAGACGACGGAACTGATCGCACGCAGGACACGGCCGCCCGCATCGCGCAGCTCGACGACTTCGTCGGGCAGGCCGTCGAGCAGGTGACACGGCGCCGGGCGCCCGTCCAAAAACCGCGACGGATAGATACGCAGCGTGCGGGTGTCGAGGAACGCGGGGCGAAAGCCGACGCCACGGTTTTCCTCACTCACGCCGCCGTGCCCACGGTGGCAGCGATTTTCGGCCTTCAGTTGGCGCGGGCTCAATGCGGTATTCATAACGGTGCTCCTGTGATGTGCTTGCGGGGCTCAGCCCGCGCTCTATCTGATTTCAGATTAGGTTCCGCACATCACGGAGTTGTCACCGAAGCATCAAACTTTGAACCCGATTCAGGTAGTGGACGGCACGCCGGTCGGCCGCGCTTTATCGAGCTTCGCAAGCGCCTGGATGCGCTCGAGTTCGGCGGCGGCGCGGGCGAGGAAGATGCGATACACCGAGTCGATGAGCATCTCGTCGCCCAGCGGCACGCTGTTGAGGAAAGCCAGATGGCCGAGCACGCGGCCGTCGCTGGCAATGATCGGCATGCCAAGGTAGGCCGCGTAGCCGGCGTCGACCGGGAAAATCTGCGCAAGGCCGTCGCGATGGAAGCAGGGCTGCCGGCCGAGCACCACGCCTTCACATGGCGTGCCGGCCAGCGCGTACTCGAAATTCTTCTGCATGCCGTCAGCCGACCAGAAGGCCAGCGTGCGCAGCCGTGTCGTCGGGTAGTCCGCGCATTCGGTGACGAACGCACAATCAACATCCAGGGCACGCGCAAAGTGCTGCACCATCGCGGGAAAAAACTTCTCGCCGAGTGCCCCGGCCGTACCATCGGCGACCGCATCGAGCACCGTCAGCACGCGCTTGAGGCGCGTCACGTCGGTGTCCAGTCCGACCATGCGATAAGGCGCCCCGCTTGCCCGTCGGATCGCCACCGCGCGCGACAGCACCCAGCGCACGCTGCCATCCTTGTGCGTGAGGCGCATTTCGTGATCGAAGCGCGAATCCCTCAAGGCATCGGATTGGGCGAGGTGATCGGCCAGCGCCTGCTCGAACGCGAGCCGGTCGTCGGCGTGCACGCGGGATCGCCAGCCAGCCAGGTCGTCGGACAGTTCGTCGGCCGCGAAACCGAGCATGGCCTTCCAGCGCGGCGACAGCAGCACTGTGCCGGAGCCAATGTCCCACTCCCACAAACCGTCCTGCGCACCGCGCAGCGCGACCACGTAGCGCTGCTCACTGGCGCGCAGATCATCCTCTGCCCTGGCGCGCGCCGCCTCCGCGCGATCGGTCGCAGCGCGCTGTTCGGCGAGGCGCTGTTCGAGTTGCGCCTGCCGCTCGCCCCATGCCTTGCGCTGCGCCTTCGAACGACGCCCTTGCGACCAGGCGAGCCACGCCACCACAGCGAGCGCAACCGCGAGGCCGAACAGCAACACCAGTGTCATGGACGGTGCGTTCATCCCGGCATGCTCCATCAGGTGCCCACCGCCGGGCCGTGCCGCTCGGCAAGCGGCAGATCGAATGCGAAACAGGTGCCGGCACCGATGACGCTGTGCACCGAAAGCTCGCCGCCATGCAGGTTGGCGATGTGCCGCGCGATGGCCAGTCCCAGCCCGCAGTGCGCGCCGGGAACGCACCGGTCCGCGCGCTCGTATCGCTCGAAGATGCTGGACAGCGCGTCCGCCGGAATGCCCGGGCCGGTGTCGCGCACCGCCATGCGCGCGCGTTGCGCATGGCGCTGGAGTTCGAGGGTAACGGTGCCACCGGCGGGTGTATGCCGCAACGCGTTGTCGAGAAGATTTTCCAGCACGCGCTCGATCATGCCGATGTCGGCGTGCACCCGAACCGCACTGCCGTCAGCACCGCAGGCCTGCAAGGCCACCTCGCGCTGGCGCGCGTCAAGGGCGAACTTCTGCACAACATCCTGCGCCAGCTCAGCGAGTGAAAACTCCTCTGGCTGCAGCGGCGTCTCCGCAGCCTCCAGCCGGGTCAGTTCAAACAGCTCGTCGACCAGACGACTGAGTCGCTCGCTGTGGCGCACCGCCGTCTCCAGATAATTGCG
>CBDULG010000207.1:0-5816 GCA_965367985.1 uncultured Rhodocyclaceae bacterium | reverse complement strand
GTTAGTCGTTCAATCGCCGCCAACGAAAACGCCCCGCGATAAAGCGGGGCGTCTCAATAAAATGACGTGCCAACAGCGATAAACGGTCATCTGCAGATTTCAATATTATTTCGTGGCGCCCCTGCGGCGTGAGTCTATGGCAGCGTGATCGTTAGCGTTGGCACCTGAGGCGCCAGTTGTACGATGTCATGGTAGGGCGCGAGTACACTTTGCGTGGTGCCGCCGGCATGGCGTTCAAGCGCGATGTAGGCGACCAGTCCGAACAGCGCAACTATCGATGCAAGTACCCAGGCCGGCAACTCGCGTTTGAGCGTGTGACTGACCCGGTCGGGCACTGCCCAATGCGGTGCAAAGGGCGCCGAATTGCCCTTGATGTGAGCGATTTGCTCGCCCAGTTGCGCCGTCAGGTAACCAAGCTTCTCTGGGCCTTCGAGAAGATAGCGGCCCTTGAAACCGAGTAGCAGGCACATCTGGAATACCTCGAGCGCGTGCAGGCGATGGGCGCCGCCGTTTCGTGCAGCATCGAGCTTGTCGAAAAAGTGCTCGCCCGCGAGCTGGTCGCCAAACAGCGTCAGTTGCAGCGGCCGGCGCTCCCACGTGTCGCGAATACTCAGGCGCGACGACAGAATCGCTTCGTCGACGGTCGCGCAAAATGCGTACTTGGCGTCGAAAACATCGTCGGGATTGAATCCGGCCTTCTTGGCGTTACGCTCGAATTCGGTGAGGAACTGCTGCACCTGCGCGGTAAATGCAGCGGCATCCTTGGGCGCTTTACTGTTCTTCAACAGGAAGATCATGTAGATACCGTCGTACAGCAGGTCGACAAGGTTGTTTGCGCTGTTGGTCGTCTCAGCAGTACGGGTGGCGGCCGGCGCAGTGTTGAACAGGGATGGGGCGGATGCGTTCATGAGGTCAGGGCAATCAGTTCGAGCTTCAGATCCTGATAGCTCTCGGGGGCGTAAACGGTGATCGATTGGGACTTGAGCATGCGTTCGTACAATGGGCCGCGCGGCTCGAGCGCGAAGTAACAGGCGCCAGGACGCACCGGAATCGCCGCCGGTACTTGTGCGGCATACGCGAGCTTGACGCCGCTCATCGCCGACAGCACCAATTTATCGACATCGTCCGGGGCGCCGACCTTCATGCGCAGCGGTACGCTTTCGATGATTTCCGACTGCGGCGCCGCCGCGCTGACCGAAAGGTAGAATGCGGTGTCTTCGCTGATCTTGTCCGAATCGAGGCGGCCGACGCGGAACGCAGGTTTGGCTTCGCTCAGCGCAATCGAGAAATGGCGCGTCGAAATGACCGTTTCGAGCAAGTCACGCAATATCTGATCGAGCTTGAGGAAGGCCGGTCCCGGGCGCGTGTGTTCGTAGGCTGGCAGATCCGACAGCGAGAACGTTTTCGAGAAGGTCAGCAAGCCGCCAGCCAGCCGCAGCATTTCCTGATAAAGGCGTTCAGGATGAAGATTGGGATTCTGGTGTAGATGGGTCAGCGCGCCACATGCGCTGCTGACCGTGTGCAAGAGCCAGAACGAGGCGATGTCGCCGGAGCGGAATTCGATGACGTGCTTCGACGGTTCGCGGTGAAATCCATACAACGCATTGGCCTTTGCCTGCAAAGCGTCGATGAGGCGGCGCAACTGCAGCAGCAGTAGGGGCGCAGCGCGCAAGCTCAGCGACGGTGGCAGAAACGACGGGTCGCGCTCGAAACCGTTCGACGGTGTCCTGCGAAGGCGCAACAGCGGCAAGGTGAGGTATTGATCCGTCGGCTCGTCAGCCGTTTTCAGGGTGGCGCTCTTGATCAGAAAGGGGATGTCGGCTTCCGCAGCGTCGGTAAACAGATCGGGGACCGCTTTCGATTCGATGCGGAATCGGGCATGTGCATCGGGCGATTCCGGCGTGCTGCAGTTGCCGCCATGGCTGCGCTCATGCTGAATGGCGAGGCAAACATCGATCGTGTCGCGCGTGGAGTCTAGCGTGTCGAGCGCGATCGGCGGGGGAAGGGCGTCGATCCCGGGCGCATTGAATGGCTCGCCGTCGGGTAGCACGGCGTCGATCTGGTTAATGCGCAGCGAACCCGTTCCGAGCGCATCGAGATCGATGTCGAGCGCGCGCACGCCCCAGCCGAACGGCTGTGCCGTGAGCAGCGCATTGCTGGCGAGCGAGGCCAGGTAAGCGTCCTGTTGCTGGAAGTGTTGCGGGCGAAGGAAAAGGCCTTCGCCCCATAAGACTTTTGCGTGTTTCGTCAAGATGGCTTCTCGTTTATGGCTTGCAGCGAATGCCGGAAAGACTGCGCACAGCGTCGGCGGCGATGGGATTGGTCAGTACGCCTGAACCCAAGCTTATCGAGCAGGCATGAAAACCGAGAGATATCCCTTCGCTCGCCGAGGCTTCGGTGTTGAACGCCATCTTCCATCGTTCTTGTGACGGCGAGCGGAATAGCGCAATGACGCCGATGACTTTTGCCTCGGCAGGCACGTTTTCATCAAGCGTGACCGATTTGCCCGGCAGCAGTGTCAACTCGCGCACCGCTATGAGGTCTTTCCCCAGCACACGCGCCTCCTCTTCATTCTGACCCGCTTGAAAGTATGCGAGTCGGGCAAAAGCGGCGTCGTGACGAAGCTGATACACGCGCACCAGCAGGGCGAGCGATTCGCCATCTTCCGTGGCATTCACGACTTCTCCGGCGTTTAAACGAATGGGCAGTTCGCGCGCCGCATTCGAAGCAGCTTTTTCGCCGCTTTTCAGGCCACTCGATTCGCGTACCACGTTAAAGGCGGTGCCAACAACCTGCACGGCGGCAGCGGTCACGCAGCCGGACAGTGCAAGGGATGCTGCCAGAAGGAGGAAGTGAGAATGCTTGCTGAACACGTGAAATGCTTGGGGAAATTGTCCGCTTGATTGCCGGATGAGCGCAGTTGTGCAATAAGACATTAAAAAATGCCATTCACGTATGCAAATGCGTTGATTGGCAAAGAATTCCAATGTACTATGGCGCCCCACAAATGGCAATGTAAATGGCATTAATCCGTGACGCCTGCCGCGATAAAGAAAATGCAAAAAAAATCTCTTCAGTTGTTGTCTGTCAGCGCGCTGGCGCTATTGCTTGGCGGTTGCGCCTCCGCGCCCAAGCCGCTGACTCAAAGTGAACTCGATGAGTTGATGACGCAATCCGAGAAGAAGGTCGACGTCCTACTCGGCGAGCAGAAGCGCGATGAGGCCGTCGGCGTGCTCAATCAGATTGCCAAGATGAACCCGGCGCGCACGGAGCCATGGAGCCGGCTCTCACGCGTGCATTTCGACTCCGGGAATTACGGTCAGGCGATCGTCGCCGCCGACGAGGTCTTGCAGCGCGATCCGACCGACAGGGAAGCGAAGAGCGTGCGCGCAGTCAGCGGGCTGCGCGTTGCGACTCAGTCATTGACCCAGTTGCGCTTCGACACGCAGATGAAGGGTTCGGCGCGTGCCGATGCGATTGGTCTCGCAAAAGTTCTGCGTGAAACCCTGGGCGAAGAAGTGCTGGTTCCGCCGATCGATGAAGCGGAGGCAGCACGCACCAGGGAGCGAGCTGAAAAGAAGGAGCGCCGTGCACGCACACGGCGTACGCAGCGTGCGGCAAAGCGGGTGGAAGCACCCGTGGTTCCGACCGCGCCGGTCGCCGCACCATCCGTGACCGGCGATCCGTTCAGTGTGTTGAAGTAGCCGGCGGCCACGGCCCCACCAGACTTGGAGAATGAGTGTGTCAAAAAAGCAAAGTGTTCAGAAGCGCTTGGAAAAGGTGCGCCCGCCGCGGGTTCAGCTTTCTTACGACGTAGAGATCGGCGATGCGGTCGAGCAAAAGGAACTGCCCTTCGTCGCTGGCGTGCTCGGGGACTTCGCCGGTCAGAGCAACGAGGCGCAGGGAAAGTTGCGCGATCGTAAGTTCGTGAGTGTCGACCTCGACAACTTTGATGACGTGATGGAGGGCATGGCACCGCGTGCGGCGTTTCGTGCCAAGAACCAGCTTACTGACGCGGGCGGCGAGATCGGAGTCGATCTGACCTTCAAGCGCTTCCAAGACTTCCGTCCGGAGTCGGTCGTCGAACAGGTGGAGCCGCTACGCAAGCTGATGGATGCGCGCAGCAAGCTGTCAGATCTGCGCAACAAGCTTGCCGGGAACGAGAAGCTCGAAGACCTCCTCAACGACGTCTTGCAGCACACCGAGCAACTTCGCACGCTGGGCGACGTCAAGAGTGGCCGGCAGGAGGACGGAAAATGAGCGCAGCACAGTCAGAACAGGTGGTCGCTTCGGCTGAGGTGGCTCAGAGTGGCTTGCTCGATCAGATCATCGAAGAGAGCCGCGTGGCGCGTTCGGACTCCGAGCGCGCGCGTGCGCGCGACATCATCGGCGAATTGGCGAATCAGGTGCTCGAAGGCGAGGTTGTCGTCTCCGACAATCTGGCGGCATCGCTGGATGCGCGCATTGCCGACCTCGATCGACTTATCTCGTCGCAATTGAGCGAGATCATGCATGCGCCCGAGTTCCAGGCGCTGGAGAGCGCATGGACTGGCTTGCATTACCTGTGCCAGCAAACGTCGACTGGCGAACATCTCAAGATCAAGCTCATGAACGCGAGCAAGCGGGAACTCATCAAGGACTTCAAGAGCGCCATCGATTTCGACCAGAGTGCGCTCTTCAAAAAAGTCTATGAAGAGGAATTTGGCACTTTCGGTGGCGCGCCTTTTGGCACGCTTATCGGTCAGTTCGAGTTCTCGCGCCAACCCGAAGACATGTACTTCGTCGAACAAATGTCGCATGTCGCTGCCGCCGCGCACGCACCCTTCATATCTGCCGCGTCACCCGAACTGTTCGGCCTTGAGTCGCACACCGAACTTGGCAAGCCGCGAGATTTGGCGAAAGTCTTCGACACCGTCGAATACGCAAAATGGAAATCCTTCCGCGAAGGTGAAGATTCCCGCTACGTCGGCCTGACGCTGCCGCGCTTTCTGGGCCGCCTCCCGTACAACCCGATCGATGGCATCACGACGGAAGGTTTCAATTTCGTCGAAGACGTCGATGGGACGGATCACAGCAAGTATCTCTGGTGCAACGCGGCGTTCGCATTTGCCGCGCGCCTGACGGCGGCATTCGAAAGTTACGGTTGGTGCGCCGCCGTGCGCGGCGTCGAGGGGGGCGGCCTGGTCGAAGATCTGCCAACCCACACCTTCCGCACCGATGACGGCGAGGTAGCGCTCAAGTGTCCGACCGAAGTCGCGATTACGGACCGGCGCGAGAAAGAGCTCAGCGATTTGGGGTTCATGCCGCTGGTGCATTGCAAGAACAGTGACTACGCGGCGTTCTTCGGTGCGCAGTCGGCACAAAAGCCGAAAAAATACGATACCGATGCCGCCAATGCCAACGCGTCCCTGTCAGCGCAGCTTCAGTACATATTTGCAGTGTGCCGCATCGCGCACTACATGAAGGCGATGATGCGCGACAAGATCGGCAGCTTTGCCGCTGCCTCCAACGTCGAATCCTACCTGCAGCGATGGGTGGATCAGTACGTCACCGCCGACGATTCGGCGTCGCAGGAAACCAAGGCGCAGTTCCCGCTACGCGAAGCCTCGATTGAGGTCAGCGACGTACCCGGGCGGCCCGGCGTCTACCGTGCGGTGTCGTTCATTCGTCCGCATTTCCAACTCGACGAACTGTCCGTTTCGCTGCGTCTCGTCGCCGAGTTGCCTCAGTCCAGCAATGCTTGACCACAACACCAATAGCTCAGGAGCTAATGCAACATGAAGGATATCTACGTCGAATTCAAGGGAAGTGACATC
>CBDULG010000206.1:0-5836 GCA_965367985.1 uncultured Rhodocyclaceae bacterium | reverse complement strand
GAGTGCGGTTCTCTTGGTCATGGGTCCCTCTGTGGGTCTATATGTCTATGACAAAAATGCTGGTGATCTTGAATTTTTGGCGCCTGATTTGTACTTCGCACACGCCTACAATAGCTGTAATTAGCTTTTGATAAAAGCTATTACATTGTTCGAGATCGCTAATGACACTCTAGCACTGTCTGCAAATATGTCTAGGACAAAAATGGAT
This sequence comes from uncultured Rhodocyclaceae bacterium, assembly GCA_965367985.1. GTDB lineage: Bacteria > Pseudomonadota > Gammaproteobacteria > Burkholderiales > Rhodocyclaceae > Nitrogeniibacter. The sequence continues at coordinate 5,628 of CBDULG010000206.1, read as the reverse complement.
TACGCCATGCGGGGCCGTCTCGAACGATGGCAAGCGACGGTATGTGCGCGCACCGGGTGCCGCAGAGTCCGCTGGCGGGCAGCGGCGTTGCGGCCCTTTAGCGCACCGGGCCGCATCCTTGGCGACGCGGTATGCTGCCGTTCAGATTCCACGTGACCGGCGGATGCCCTGTTGCCCATGAAACACTTCGACGCTGCCGCCACCCGCGCTGCCTTGCCGTTCGATCGCCTGATTCCGGCGCTTGAGAAGATGTTCATCGAAGGCTGCGAGGTGCCGCCGCGCCATGTGCACACGATCCCGGCACCCGACGGCGGCGGCATGACCTCGCTGATCATGCCGGCCTGGCAGCCGGGGCGGTACTACGGCGTCAAGACGGTCAACATCGCACCGGGCAACGCCGCGCTCGGCCTGCCCGGGCTGCATTCGACCTACCTGCTGTACGACGCGGTACGCGGCGTGCCGCTTGCGCAGATCGATGGCAATCAGATCACCAATCGGCGCACGGTGGCGGCGTCGGCGCTCGCCGCATCGCGGCTGGCGCGGCCGGACGCACGGCGCTTGCTGGTGGTCGGTGCCGGTCAGGTTGCGCGTCTGCTCGCCGATGCCTACCGGGCGGTGCTGCCGATCGAACAGGTGCGGGTGTGGGCGCGTTCGCCTCAGCAGGCCGCGGCGCTGGCTGAAGCGCTGCGCGCGCAAGACGTCGAGGCGATCGCTACCGACGACCTGGCGGCCGCGTCGCGCGCGGCGGATATCGTCAGTTGCGCCACCCTCGCGACCGTGCCTGTGGTGCACGGCCGCTGGCTGCAGCCCGGCAGCCACCTCGACCTGATCGGCAGTTTCACCCCGGCCATGCGCGAAGCCGACGACGCCTGCTTCGAAAATGCCAGCCTCTATGTCGATACCATGGAAGCGCTGCAGAAAAGCGGCGAACTGCTCGCGCCGATGTCGCGCGGCGTGTTCACGGCCACTCAGGTCAAGGGCACGCTGTACGACCTGTGCCGCGCCGCCGTGCCGGGCAGGCAGTCAGCGGCCGAGCGTACGGTTTTCAAGGCGGTCGGCACGGCGCTCGAAGACCTCGCCGCGGCCATCCTGGTGTACGAGCAGGGCACGTCGTAGCACGCCGGGTCGCTCAGGACGCGGTCTCGATGCGCGACTCGCCAGGCGTGTCCGCCGCTCTGTCCGTCGCCTCTTCCGGCTCCCCCTCGCGCTCGCGGTAATGGTCTGGCGCCACGGCCAGTTCGACAGATGAGGAGACGAGCTGCTGGGCAAGGCGAAAGCGGAAATGCCGCCACAGGGCAACCACGAAAGCGGTGAGCGGCACGGCGAGGATCATGCCGATCAGGCCATCCAGCGCGGTGCCCCAGAAGAAGATGGAGATCACCACGACCGCGGGATGCAGACCAGAGCGTTCGCCCATGATCTTCGGCGTCAGCAGCCAGCTCTCGACCACCTGCACGACCGCAAACACCACCAGGGTGAGCGCCAGCAGTTCCAGCCCCGCACCCGGTTGCAGGTAGGCCAGCGGCACGATGATCAACAGGCCGACGATGGTGCCCAGATACGGCACGATGTTGAGCAGGCCGAGCAACAGACCGACCGCAATCGCCGCCTGCAGGCCAATCAGCGTAAAGCCCGTGGCCAGCATGAGCCCCATGATCATGGCGATGATGAACTGCCCCTGGAAGAACGTGGTGACATAGCCGACGAACACATCGATGAGGTAGATCGCCACTTTCTGTGTATCGGTGGTAAACACTTCGAGCAGTTGCTGGGTCTTCTCGCGCAAACCCTTGCCCGAGAGCAATGCGAAGAAGAGAAAGAAGGGCACCATCGCCATGCCGATCAGCAGGCTCATGTATGACATCACCTGCTCAGCGACATCTGGCGTGATCGTTTCCAGCGCCTCGCCCGCCTTCCAGTTCTCGACCGCTTGTTCGCCGAGGCTCCACAGCGTGGGGAACATGCGTGAGAGCTTGCGGCTGATGCGCGTGGCGATTTCGGGCAGTGAATTCCACAAGGTCGACGCCTGTTCGGCCGCCGAGGGCACGACCAGCGTGACAACGATGCCGAGTGCCAAGCCGAAGATGATCATCAGCACCGAAACGGCGACGCCATGCGACATGCGCAGGTGCCGCTTCATGACGCCGATGGCCGGATAAAGCACCAGCGCAATCACCCCGGCGATCGACAGCGGCAAAAGCAGGTTGTAGAAGAACGACACCAGCAGGCCGAGAACCCAGACGATCAGCACGACCAGGCCGGTCATGACGACCGCCGACAGCAACACGGCCGTCGCGCGGAACAGCCTCAGGTTGGCCGGCGTAAACAAGGGCTGTCGTTCGGGCTCTTCCATGTCGTCTCTCGTCCTCGGGCGGCCGGGTGCGTCGATGCGCGCCGCGGCAACTTTCTTGCAAGCTTACTACTGTGCCGGCTGATGCCTGTGCGGCCGACAGACAAGTTCGCGGTGCAATCGAATTTGCCAGCCGCATCGCTCCGTTGGCGCAGTCCTGCGACGGCAAGCGGCCTGTCCGCGTGCGCCACGAGGCGTCACAATGGCGCATCGACGCAGGAATAAACCGGGAGGTGACGGATGCGCAAAGAAGTGAGTTTCGATTCACGGGGATCGATATGCCGCGGTTGGCTGTATCTGCCTGACGGCCTCGCAGCCACGGCGCAGGTGCCGGCGGTCGTCATGGCGCATGGCTTCAGCGCGGTCAAGGAGCAGATCCTGCCCGAGTTTGCCGAGCGCTTTGCCGCGGCGGGCTTCGCGGTGTTGCTGTTCGACTACCGGCATTTTGGCGACAGCGCCGGCATGCCGCGCAGCCAGATGTTTCCGCTGGACATGGTCGAGGACTATCGCAATGCCATCAGTTGCATCAGCGATCACGAGGCAGTGGACGCGCAGCGGGTCGGCGTTTGGGGTACCTCGTACAGCGGCGGGCTGGCAGTGTATGTCGGCACCTTCGACAAACGCGTCAAAGCCGTCGTGGCGCAAGTGCCGTCGATCATCAACGCCGATGCGCGGCGCGCGATCGACCCGGTGAAATGGGCCGGTGTGGGCGACTTCCTAATCGAAGACCGGATCGCGCGCTACAAGACCGGGGTGGTCAAGTACATGCCGGTGGTGGCGCCGGAAGGCGAGGCCTGCATCTTGCCGGGCCAGGAAACCTACGACGCCTATATGGCACTCAAGGCACTCGCGCCGAACTGGCGCAACGAAATTACCGTGGAGTCGCTCGAAAAAATCCGCGAATTCGATCCGGTCAGCCAGATTCACCTGATGGCGCCCGCAGCGCGGTTGGTGATTGCCGCCGAGGAGGACAGCCTGATCCCTCTGGCGGCGGTCAAGGCGTCGTATGAACGCGCAGCACAACCGAAACAGCTCATCGTGCTGCCGATACGCCACTTCGATGTCTATCAGCCGCCGTGGCGGGAGAAAGTAGTTGATGCGGCGATCGACTGGTTCAGCCGGTATCTGGTTTAGCGATCGGCACCGCTCCCAGGCGCCTGTCGGACTTGAGGCGGATCGGCTGGGCGGGTGGGTGACACGCGACGATCACTCAAGTCCGACAGATGCCTAGCGACTCGTCAGTTTCAGTTCGATGCGGCGATTCTTGGCGAAGGCCGCGTCGCTGAAACTCGGGTCGAGCGGATGGAACTCGCCGTAGCCGGTGGCTGCAAGGCGTCGCGGGTCGATGCCCTCGTTGCGCAGGAACTTGACGATCGACAGCGCGCGCGCCGTGCTCAGCTCCCAGTTGGATGGAAAACGTTCGGTGGAGATCGGCCGCAGATCGGTGTGGCCGTCGACCTGCAGCACCCAGGGCAGGTCGTCGGGCATCTCTTCGGCGAGCGTCTTGAGCGTGTCGGCCAGCCGGGTGAGCTGGGCGCGGCCTTCTTCGCTGACTTCGGCCGAGCCGCTGGGAAACAGCACCTCGCTGGAAAACACGAAGCGGTCGCCGACGATCTGGATGTCGTCGCGCTGGCCGAGCACCTGGCGCAGTCGGCCGAAGAACTCGGAGCGATAGCGCGCCAGTTCCTGGGTGCGCGCGGCGAGCGCGATGTTGAGCTCCTTGCCGAGTTCCTCGATCTTGAGATCCTTGTCATGCACCGCGGCCTGCGCCGCGCCGAGCGCGTTGTTCAGTTCGTCGAGCTGGGTGCGCAGTGCGGCGAGCTGCCGGTTGAGCAACTCGACCTGGGCAATCGCACGCTCCGACAGTTCGGTCTTGAGCTTGAGTTCGGTATCGGTGGTGTCGAGGGCACTTGTCAGTCGCGCCGCTTCGGCTTCGAGCTCGGCCTTGAGGCGCTGCAGCGCGGTGATGTCGGTGATCAGGCGGGCGGCTTCTTCCTCGCTGGCTTTCTTCGCCGCTTCCGTGCTTTTCAGCCGCAAATCGAGCGCCTGCTTTTCCTCGCGCGTCGCCGCCAGCGAGGCGGACAGTTCGCTCAACTGGGATTCCGCCTGGCGGCGTACGTCGGTTTCGAGGCTGAGCTGTTTGGCGAGCACGGCCAGTTCGGCGTTCAATTGTGCCAGCGCGCGATCGCGTCCGCTGACCGCGTCGGTAAGCACGAACTGGCCGATGGTGAAGATCAGAATGACGAAAATCATCACCATGAGCAGCGCCGCCAACGCGTCGACAAAGCCCGGCCAGAAGTCGGGCGTGCGGCGGCGGCGGGAGAGGACGGCCACGGTTAGGGCCTGCTCACACTGAATCGGCGGTCACGCTCGTGCCTGCTTGCCCACAGGGCAAGGCGCGCCGACGGAGTCAGGGCGGGCCCCCGGGCAAGGAGGTGCAACGCTGTTATGTGGGCCAGCAGGCACGAGCCCTCCGGGTTATTTCCATAGAGCTCCGCCACGGTGTTGCACGCGTTGCCAAGGGGGCCACCCTTGGCTGCCTCCTGCGCCTTGTTGCGAAGCTCTATGGACATAACGTGATCCGTCGATTGAGTGTGAGCAGGCCCTAGTCCGCGCGGCGGCCGTTGAGTGCCGCGGCGATGGTGCGCGACAGCAGGCGCAGCTCGGCGCGCAAGTCCTCGGAGAACTGTGCGCCCTGCGCTGGTTGCTGGGCTAGCTGGCGGATGAGTCCGCGCAAGTCGTCCTGCGTGTCGGAGAGCGCGGTGAGATCGCGCGATTCATGCGCGATGAGGTCGGAGAGACGGTTGAGCTGGCCGTTCAGTTCGCCCAGATGTTCCGCCGTGACCCGCCGCTCGCGCTCCGATTCGGCGGTCGTGCGCTGCATCCGGTCGAGGCTTTCGGCGGTCTGCTCGAGCAGCGCGCTGACATAGGCCGTCACGCTGCCCTCACCGTCGCCGGCAAGGCCGCCGGGCAGCCGCGTAATGTTCGACAGCCACTCTTCGAACTCGTTATAGAAGCGGTTTTGCGCGTGGCCCGACTGCAGATCGAGGAAGCCGACGACGAGCGAACCGGCGAGGCCGAACAGCGAGGTGGAAAAACTCGTCGACATGCCGCCGAGCGGTGCGTCGAGGCGCACCTTGAGGGTTTCGAACATCGCGATCGGGTCGCTGCCGACGCTCATGCCGCCGATGATGTCGCCGACCGAGCGGATGGTGACCAGCAGCCCCCAGAAGGTGCCGAGCAGGCCGAGGAAGATAAGCAGGCCGATCAGATAACGG
>CBDULG010000205.1:0-5881 GCA_965367985.1 uncultured Rhodocyclaceae bacterium | reverse complement strand
TTGGTCGCCTGTCGCTGTGCATCGTCGAAATACGCCGGCACGGTAATGACCGCACCGACGAGCGATCCGCCCAGACTGGCTTCCGCCCGCTCGCGCAATGTCTTGAGGATATCGGCGGAGACCTCGACCGGACTCTTGACCCCCGCCGCAGTGCGCAGTCGCACCATGCCGACGCCATCGACAAAGTCGTAGGGCATCGATTCGATGTGGGTCACATCCTTGACGCCGCGTCCCATGAATCGCTTTACCGAAACGATGGTGTTGCGCGGATCGCCGCTCATTGCGGCAAGCGCCTCATAACCCACCTGCGGCGAGTCGGCCTTGCGGTAGCGCACCACCGAGGGCAGCATGGCGCGGCCCGCGGCGTCGTTCAAACAGACAGCAATGCCGTTGCGCACCGTGGCGACGAGCGAATTGGTCGTACCCAGATCGATGCCGACTGCCAGGCGGTGTTCGTGCGGCGCCGTCGATTCGCCGGGTTCGGAGATTTGCAGTAAGGCCATCAGCCCTCCAGCGCTTCGAGCGCGTCGTCGAGTTCTTCCTGAAGTTTTTCGATAAACATGAGCCGCCGCACAGTATCCGCGGCCGCTTCCAGATCCGCCGGCTGGCCGTCGAGCTGCGCGCCCAGCGACGCAAGCATTTCACGCGCGTGATGAGCAAGCCGTTGATGCAGGTGCTCAAGGTCGGCAACATCGCCGCCGTCGCGCGCCTCCTCGACCGCTTCGCGCCATTCCATTTGCTCCATCAGAAACTCTGGAGCCATCGCGGTGTTGGTTTCCAAACCGGCTTCGACGCCCTGCAGTTCGAGCAGGTACCGCGCACGCAAGAGCGGCTTGCGCAAGGTGCGGTAGGCCTCGTTCACCTGCGTCGCCCATTGCATGGCAACACGCTTTTCCGCGTCGGAACGATGCGCGTGACGATCGGGATGGACCTGCGCCTGACGATCGCGGTAGGCCTGTTCGAGGCGGTCGATATCGATCGCAAAGCAACGCGGCAAGCCGAAAAGGGCAAAAAAATCCTGGTTCAGATCACTTGCCGCCGACCCGGACAGCGTCATACGTTGAAGCTCTCCCCGCAGCCGCACTCATCCTTGACGTTCGGATTGTTGAACTTAAAACCCTCGTTCAATCCTTCACGTACGAAATCAAGCTCCGTGCCGTCGAGATAGGCGAGCGACTTCGGGTCGATGAAGACCTTCACACCGAAGCTCTCGAACACCGCATCGTCGGGCGTCGGCTCGTCGGCGAACTCCAGCTTGTAAGCCATGCCGGAGCACCCCGACGTTCTCACGCCGAGGCGCACACCGGCGCCCTTGCCGCGCTTTTCAATGAATCGCGCGACGTGATCGGCGGCCTTTTCCGTCAACGTTATCGCCATGCTTCAGGCTCCCTACTTGGTCTGCTCGGTGCCCGACCGTTTCTGATAGTCGGCCACCGCTGCCTTGATCGCGTCCTCGGCGAGGATCGAGCAGTGGATCTTGACCGGCGGCAACGCCAGCTCCTGGGCGATCGCGGTGTTCTTGATATCCAGCGCTTCGTTGACCGTCTTGCCCTTGACCCACTCGGTCACCAGCGAACTCGAGGCAATCGCCGAGCCACAGCCATAGGTCTTGAACTTGGCATCTTCAATCACGCCCTGTCCATTGACCTTGATCTGCAGTTTCATGACGTCGCCACAGGCCGGCGCGCCGACCATTCCGGTCGCGACGCCTTCCTCGTCCTTGGCGAACGAGCCGACGTTGCGCGGGTTCTCGTAGTGGTCCAGTAATTTTTCGCTATAAGCCATGATGAATTCCCTCCAGTGGTGTTCAGTGGGCAGCCCATTGAACGGTGTTCAGATCGACACCCTCCTGAACCATCTCCCACAACGGTGACAGTTCGCGGAGTTTGCCGATTTTCTTGTGCAGCAAATCGATCGTGTAATCCACCTCTTCTTCGGTCGTAAACCGGCCGATGGTGAAGCGGATCGAGCTGTGCGCCAATTCGTCATCCCGGCCCAGCGCGCGCAACACATACGATGGCTCGAGGCTGGCCGATGTGCAGGCCGAGCCGCTCGACACCGCCACGTCCTTGATCGCCATGATCAGCGACTCACCCTCGACATACGCAAACGAGATGTTCAGGTTGTGCGGCACACGGTGTTCGACATCGCCATTGATGTAAGTTGCGTCGATATCGGTCAGCCCGTTCATGAGCTTGTCGCGCAACATGCGGATGCGCTCGTTCTCGGTCGCCATCTCCTCGCGCGCAATGCGGAAGGCCTCGCCCATGCCGACGATCTGGTGCGTCGGCAATGTGCCCGAACGCATGCCGCGCTCATGCCCGCCGCCGTGCATCTGCGCAATCAGCCGCACGCGCGGCTTGCGCCGCACGTACAGGGCACCGATCCCTTTCGGACCGTAGATCTTGTGCGCCGAGAACGACATCAGATCGACCTTCAGCTTCTGCAGATCGATCTCGAGCTTGCCCGGTGCCTGCGCCGAATCGACATGGAACACAATCCCGCGCTCGCGGCAGATTTCGCCGATCGCCTCGATCGGTTGCACCACGCCGATTTCGTTATTCACCATCATCACCGACACCACCGTGGTGTCATCGCGCAGCGCCGCCTTGAAGGCGTCGAGGTCGACCAGGCCGTTGTCCTGCACGTCGAGATAGGTCGCCTCAAAGCCCTGGCGCTCCAATTCTCGCACCGTGTCGAGCACCGCCTTGTGCTCGGTCTTCAACGTGACGATGTGTTTGCCCTTGCTCTGATAGAACTGCGCGGCGCCCTTGATTGCCAGGTTGTTCGACTCGGTCGCACCCGATGTCCACACGATCTCCTTCGGATCGGCGTTCACCAAGGCGGCGACTTCGGCACGGGCGACTTCGACCGCCTTGTCGGTCTCCCAGCCAAAGACGTGCGAGCGGCTCGCCGGATTGCCGAAGTGCTCCGTCAGGTACGGGATCATCTTGTCTGCCACGCGCGGATCGACCGGCGTCGTCGCGGAATAATCGAGATAAATCGGCAATTTCACCATCTTTAGTTTCTCCGTCACGGCACCCGGAGGTGCCATTTGAATTTTCCTTACACAGCCATTGCGGTCAGATCACGAAGCTTGCGTACTTCCTCGCGCAACACGTCCACAAACCGCTGCACATCTTCAGCGTCCGTACCTCGGCCAACACTCACGCGGATCGCTCCGCGCGCCGTCTCCGGCGCCACACCCATCGCGATAAGCGTCTTCGACGGCTCGGGATCAGCGCTCGAGCAGGCCGAACCGCTCGCACACGCAAAGCCGGCGCGATCAAGCTTGCCGACCAGTGTTTCGCCGTCGATCGCCTCGAAGGCGAAAAAACTGGTCCCCGGCAAACGAGGCGCCCCGGCCGAGAAGATCCGCGCACCGAGCGCCACCAAGCCGGTTTCGACCTCGTCGCGCAGGCGTGCCTGACGCTGCGCCTCGTCCTGCCTGCGTTGCACGGCCAACTCGCAGGCGACGCCGAAGCCGACGATCGCCGCGACGTTTTCTGTGCCTGAGCGCAAGCCGCGCTCCTGCCCCCCACCAGCGATCAGCGGCGCGAGCTCGACGCGCTTGTCGACAATCAACGCCCCCGCGCCCAGCGGACCATAAATCTTGTGCGACGACACCGTCATCGCATTGACACCCAGCGCGCGAAAATCCAACTCCATCTTGCCAAGCGCCTGCACCGCGTCGGTGTGAAACCAGGCGCCGGCTTTGCGCGCGCGCTCAGCCAAGTCGGCCACCGGCGCGATCACGCCCGTCTCGTTGTTGGCAAGCATCACCGACACCAGCCGCGGGCGTGCGGCCATTGCCGCTTCGAACGCTGCCATGTCGACGACGCCATCGGCATTCACCGGCAACGTTTCGAGCTGCCAGCCGGCACGCGCCAACTGGCGAGCCGGTTCGCGAACGCAAGGGTGTTCGATCTGGCTGATCGCCACCCCACCGGGCTTCATCGTCGCCGCGGCGCCCTTCAGAAAAAGGTTGTTTGCTTCCGAACCACCGCTCGTAAAAATCACTTCCGTCGCATGGGCGCCGAGCGCCTCCGCCACCTGCGAGCGCGCGGTGTCGACCGCCGCACGTGCCTGCCGTCCATATTCGTGGCGGCTCGACGGATTGCCGAAACGCGCGTCGAGATACGGCAACATCGCCTCGCGCACCGCCGGATCGAGCGGCGTCGTGGCGTTGTGGTCGAGGTACACCGGCGCAAACATGGCGCTCACCTGCTCAGGCCGAGACCGGCTGGCCCGCGGCGCGGGCACGCTGATCCTTGACAACGGCGATTTTCGCCTCGCGCGCATGTTGCTGCTCGACAAGGCTCGCCAGGGTCACCGAATCGAGGTAGTCGTACATGCGCCGGTTCAGGTTGGTCCATAAATCGTGCGTCATGCAGCGGTGCTCGTCATGGCAATTCTGCTTGCCGCCGCACTGCGTTGCGTCGAGCGGTTCATCCACGGCCACGATAATGTCGGCCACGGTCACTTCGGTCAGCGCCTTCGCCATGCAATATCCACCACCCGGCCCGCGCACACTCGACACCAAGCCGTGACGCCGCAGCTTGCCGAACAACTGCTCGAGATACGAGAGCGAGATGTTTTGCCGATCGGCAATGCCTGCCAGCGTGACCGGCCCGCCATCTTCGCGCAGCGCCAGATCGATCATCGCGGTGACCGCGAAGCGGCCTTTGGTCGTCAGTCTCATCACATGCCCTCGTGACTGTAATACCTGAATAATTCGCTCAACTATAAGTTACCTGAGTAAATCAGTCAAGTATTATGAAGGCTCACTCGACCATCTTGCCGAGGCGCTCCGCATCGAACGTGTCACTCAGATCCATCTCGCCGTTGACCTGAACGCCGGCATCCTCGAGCCGCTTGAGCAATAGTGAAAACCGGCGATCGGTCTCGACCGCATGATCGAGCAAGCCGTGAAACGCGGTCGCCAGCGGATCGTCCATATCGCGCGTCACGCCGTAAGCAGTAAAGCCCATCTCGCGCGCCTTGCGGGCACGCGCATCGTCGGCCGCCTGATCGAGCACGCGCGCCGGATTGCCCACCGCCGTGGCGCCCTCGGGCACCGGTTTGACGACCACTGCATTGGAGCCGATCTTGGCGCCGTGACCCACCGTAAAGCCACCCAGCACTTTGGCGCCAGCGCCCACCACCACGCCGTTGCCCAGCGTCGGATGACGCTTTTCGCCGCGGTAAAGCGAGGTCCCGCCCAATGTCACGCCCTGATAGATCGTGCAGTCGTCACCGACTTCCGAGGTTTCACCAATCACTACGCCCATGCCGTGGTCAATGAATACCCGACGGCCAATAACCGCGCCCGGATGGATCTCAATTCCGGTGAGAAAACGCCCGATATGGCTCAAAAATCGCCCCAGCCAGTACCACTTGCGCGTCCACGCCGCGTGCGCCGCGCGATGGACCAACAGCGCATGCACACCGGGATAGCAGGTGAGCACCTCGAGCGTCGATCGCGATGCCGGATCGCGACTGCGCACGCTGGCGATTTCTTCACGCAAATGACTGAACATGGTGCGCTCCGGCCAGTTGAAACACGAAAAAATGCATACGGGGTCAAAGCCTGCGTGGCAAGGAATAATTTCCGACTATTTTAATCGACTTTTCGGAGCAACGCACTGAGAATGCCGCGAAGGATACCGACCTCTTCCTTCTCGAGGCGCACCCGACCAAAGAGCCGCCGCACACGCGCTATCAGCCGCCGCGGGTTGTCCGGGTCGTGGACTCCCGACTGCGTCATGGCCTGTTCGAGGTGTCCATAGAAGCCTTCGACCTCCTCGAAACTCGCCAGGCGCGCCGGCGGCTCGGCCATCGCTGCGGGTCGCGCCAACGCCATTCGCATTTCGTAGCACAG
>CBDULG010000204.1:0-5917 GCA_965367985.1 uncultured Rhodocyclaceae bacterium | reverse complement strand
TCGCGCCGATTCACGATCGACCAACGGTTGGGCAATGCCGGCGAGAAAGACGCCGTCGAGCCCCGAGGTGACGATGCGGTCACCCGGCTGCACATCGGCGTTGGCGAGCAGATAGCGCAGTGACAGCGCACCGCTACCGCCGCCGTAGAGCACGCCGGGCTGCCCGGTGCGTTCGACGCGTACCGGCACCGCCTGCCCTTTGTCGGTAATCAGCGTGACTTCGGACTGAATCGGATAGACGCGCGTTACCTGGCCGACCACGCCGAGTTCGTCTACCACCACTTGACCGGCAGTAACGTCGTGCTGCGCGCCGCGATCGACAATCACCTTGCGAGAAAACGCGTCGCGCGCTTCATATAACACGTCCGCGGCGATCGACGTCGCCTGTACGCGCGCCGACATGCGCATCAGCCCGCGCAGGCGGGCATTTTCGCGTTCGAGGTCCGCCTGGCGCAGCAGTCGCTCTGCGTCGGCCAGCGCCTTGCTGCGCAGTACCCGGTTATCGCGCTGCACTTCGACCAGTGTAGATAAATATTCGGCCGCGTTGCGCACCAGCCCGGCGGGCGTCGCCGCCACCCTTTCGAGCGGGTAAATCGCCACGGAAACCGCCTGGCGCACGACTTCGAGGTAACGGAAACGCAGGTCGGCGACCAGCAGCACGACGGATACAGATACCAGCATGAGCAACCGCACGAGCGGCGCCGGGCCACGGCGAAAGATCGGTGGCGGCTGATGACCTACCACGAGACCGTGTAAACCATGAAATCTAGGTGGTGTGAGTTGGTTCGACAGAGAACCAATTATGCCCGCACCGGCGGATCATTCCGAGGTGAAGATAGAGCCCAGTTTGTCCATCTTTTCGAGCGCCATGCCGGAACCGCGCGCCACGCAGGTCAGTGGCTCGTCGGCGACGATCACCGGCAGGCCGGTTTCTTCCATGAGCAGGCGATCGAGATCGCGCAGCAGTGCGCCGCCACCGGTGAGAACCATGCCGCGCTCGGCGATGTCGGCACCCAGTTCGGGCGGTGTCTGCTCGAGCGCGATCTTGACCGCAGAAACGATCTGGTTGAGCGGCTCGTTGAGCGCTTCGAGCACCTCGTTGGACGAAATGGTGAAGCTGCGCGGAATGCCCTCGGCCAGATTGCGGCCCTTGACTTCGACCTCGTGGACTTCCGAGCCGGGGAAGGCCGAGCCGATCTCTTTCTTGATGTTCTCCGCCGTGGTGTCGCCAATAAGCATGCCGTAGTTGCGCCGGATGTAATTGATGATGCCTTCGTCGAATTTATCGCCACCGACCCGCACCGAGCCGGAATACACCATGCCGCCAAGCGAGATAACGCCGACTTCGGTAGTGCCGCCGCCGATGTCCACCACCATCGAGCCGGTCGCGTCGGCGACGGGCAAGCCGGCGCCAATCGCGGCTGCCATGGGCTCTTCGATCAGGTACACCTGGCTGGCGCCGGCCGCCAGCGCCGCATCGCGGATGGCGCGCCGCTCGACCTGCGTGGAACCACAGGGCACACAGACGATGATGCGCGGGCTGGGCGAAAAAAGGCGCGAGTCATGCACCTTCTTGATGAACTGCTTGATCATCTGTTCGGTGACCACGAAATCTGCGATCACGCCGTCTTTCATCGGCCGGATAGCCGTAATGTTGCCGGGGGTCTTGCCGAGCATCTGCTTGGCCGCGTGGCCGACCGCCTGAATGGTTTTCTTCGCGTTTGGACCACCCTCGGTGCGAATCGCCACCACCGACGGCTCGTCGAGCACGATGCCTTTGGCACGCACATAGATCAGTGTGTTGGCGGTACCCAGATCGATTGCCAAGTCGTTGGAAAAGTATGAACGCAAGAAACCGAACATGGAAATCCCGGTGAGTCCTTTGGGGGCGTTGGGAAATAAACGAATATGATAACCTACAAACCCTAGCGCCTTGACCAGGTTTGTTGTTTCATGTCTCTTTCGATCGACGAGGTTCGTCACATTGCGCGGCTCGCCCGCATCGAGCTTGCCGACGGTGACGCGCAGGATACACTGGACAAGCTCAACCGCATCTTCGGGTTGATCGAACAGATGCAGGCGGTCGATACCCGGGAGGTCGAGCCGATGTCTCATCCGCAGGAGGTTTCGCAGCGCCTGCGCGATGACGTGGTCACTGAAAGCGACCAGCGCGAGGCCTTTCAGGCCGTCGCGCCGCAGACCGAAGCCGGCCTTTACCTCGTCCCCAAAGTCATCGAGTAAGACCCCACCCGTGGCGCGCAGGCCCGCCCTGCAGACGCCTGCGCAGAGCCGCCATGATCGAACTCAGCCTCTCCGAACTGTCCGCAGCCCTGCGCGACAAAACCCTGTCCAGTGTCGAGTTGACGGAATTCTTCCTGCAGCGCATCGACGCGCTCAATCCGCGGCTCAACGCCTTCATCACGGTTGACCACGACGGTGCGCTGGCCGCGGCGCGCAGTGCGGACGCCGCCATTGCCGAAGGGCGCGGCGGACCGCTCACCGGCATCCCGCTCGCCCACAAGGACGTGTTCTGCACCGCGGGCATTCGCACCACCTGCGCGTCGAAAATGCTCGCCGACTTCGTCAGTCCTTACGACGCCCATGTGGTGAGCCAGCTCAAGGCGGCCGGCGCGGTGATGCTGGGCAAGACCAATATGGACGAGTTCGCGATGGGTTCGTCGAACGAAAGCACGCATTTCGGTGCTGCGCGCAATCCCTGGGCGACCGATCGCGTGCCGGGCGGCTCATCCGGCGGCTCTGCGGTCGCCGTGGCGGCGCGCATGGTGCCGATGGCCACGGGCACCGATACCGGTGGCTCGGTGCGTCAGCCGGCCGCACTCACCGGCGTCACCGGCATCAAGCCCAGCTACGGCGTGGTCAGCCGCTACGGCATGGTCGCCTTTGCTTCGTCGCTCGATCAGGGCGGCGCCTTCGGCCGCTCGGCGGAAGATTGCGCGTTGCTGCTGTCGGCCATGGCAGGCTTTGATGCGCGCGATTCAACCAGCCTCGAGCGCGAACGCGAGGATTACACGCGCGCCCTCGGCCAGCCCCTCGAGGGCCTGCGCATCGGTTTGCCGAAGGAGTTTTTTGCACAAGGCATGGACGACGACGTGCGCGCCGCGATCGATGCCGCACTCGACACCTACCGCGCGCTCGGCGCGATGATCGTCGACGTCAGCCTGCCGAACGCCAAGCTGGCGATCCCCGCCTATTACGTGATTGCGCCGGCCGAGGCGAGTTCAAACCTGTCGCGCTTCGACGGCGTGCGCTACGGCCACCGCGCCGCGCACTACGACGACCTCGCGCAGATGTACGGTAAGACCCGCGCCGAGGGCTTTGGCGCCGAGGTCAAGCGGCGCATTCTGATTGGTACCTACGTGCTCTCGCACGGCTACTACGATGCGTACTACCTGCAGGCACAGAAGCTGCGCAGACTGATCGCCGAAGACTTCCAGAATGCCTTCGCTCACTGCGATGTCATCGCCGGTCCAACCAGTCCGACGGTGGCCTGGCCGATCGGCGAAAAGAGCGACGACCCGGTGCAGATGTATTTGCAGGACATCTACACGATCGCCGTCAACCTTGCCGGCCTGCCGGGCCTGTCGCTGCCGTGCGGCAGCGGTGCCCACGAGCTGCCGGTCGGCCTGCAGCTCATCGGCAATTATTTCGACGAAGCCCGCCTGCTCAACGTCGCGCACGGTTTTCAGCAAGCGACCGAGTGGCACCGGCGCATGCCGGCCGTGGACTGAGCATGTCACAGTGGCGCGCCTCGCCTCGCCTCGCCACCATGTTGGCCGGCGGTGTGCTCGCCGCCGCCTGCAGCACGTCGCCGCCGCCCCCCTCGCGCCCGGCGCCGCCGGTGATCGCCACGCCAATACCGCCCAGCGCGCCGGGCGGCATGCGTGAGCTGCCACCCGCGCCGTTGGCGGCCACACCGCCTGCGCCGGCCGCGCCGCGTGTTGGACGACCGCAACGCGTGATGCGTGCTCAGCCGATTTCGCTGACTATGCGCTGCGCGGCGCGTGACCAGCGTCGCCACACCGTGCAGGCTGACCTCGATGTCGCGCACGGCGAGGTGCGCTACCTACGTGCCCGGGTTGCCGACCCGCTGGGCGCCTGCGAATTCGCCCTGCCGGATTTCAGGCAAACGCGCATGCTGCCCAGCATCGAGTTGCGCGCTACGGCAAGCGAGTGTGTGCTGCATATCTGGGAGCAAGGCCCGCAAGTCGTTCTCGCCTACAGCCGATGCGCGCAACACTGTGAACCGCAGCAGGCGTTTTCCGACATGCTGCCGATCCTCTTTGACCGCCGGGTCGGACGATGCGATTGATGAACCCGCGATATTGATGAACCGATCGGCACCGCCCACGGCGCCATCACCACCACAGAGCACAACACCATGAGCCGTCAGGATTGGGAAGTCGTCATCGGGCTGGAAGTCCATGCCCAGCTCAACACCGCCTCAAAGATTTTTTCCGGCGCCAGCATCGCTTTCGGCGCGGCGCCCAATGCGCAGGCCTGTGCGGTCGATATCGCGCTGCCCGGCGTGCTGCCGGTGCTCAACCGCGGCGCCGTCGAGCGCGCGATTCGCTTCGGCCTGGCGATCGGCGCCACGGTGGCACCGCGCAGCGTGTTCGCGCGAAAGAACTACTTTTATCCCGATCTGCCCAAGGGCTATCAGATCAGCCAGTTCGAATTGCCGGTGGTCTCCGGCGGCGCCATCACCGTGCGCGTCGGCGAAGGCCAGGCGGCCTATGACAAGATCGTCAATCTCACCCGCGCGCATCTGGAAGAGGACGCCGGCAAGAGCCTGCATGAAGACTTCCACGGCATGAGCGGGATCGATCTGAACCGCGCCGGCACGCCGCTGCTGGAGATCGTCTCCGAGCCCGATATGCGCTCCTCGGCCGAAGCGGTGGCCTACGCGCGCACGCTGCACACGTTGGTGCGCTGGATCGACATCTGCGACGGCAACATGCAGGAAGGCTCCTTCCGTTGCGATGCCAACGTCTCGGTGCGGCGCCCCGGTGCGCCACTGGGCACGCGCCGCGAGATCAAGAACCTCAACTCGTTCCGCTTCCTGCAACAGGCGATCGATTTCGAAGTGCAGTGGCAGATCGAAACACTCGAGGACGGCGGCCGTGTCGAGCAGGCGACGGTGCTGTTCGATCCCGACAGCGGCGAGACGCGCATTATGCGCTCGAAGGAAGACGCGCATGACTACCGCTATTTTCCCGACCCCGATCTGCTGCCGCTCGACATCGATGCCGCATGGATGGAGCGTATCGGCGCCGAGATGCCGGAGTTGCCCGCCGCGATGCGCGCTCGCTTCGAGCGCGACTGGGGCCTGTCTGCCTACGACGCGGTCACCCTCACCAGCAGCCGCGACAGCGCCGCGTATTTCGAGGCGACTGTCGCCGCGGCCGGTGAGGCGCTTGCCAAGCCATGCGCAAACTGGATCATGGGCGAGTTGGCGGCACGCCTCAACAAGGCCGAGCGCGATATCGCCGACGCGCCGGTGAGTCCAGCGCAACTGGCCGTGCTGGTCACGCGCATTGCCGACGGCACAATCTCCAACAACGCGGCGCGCACGGTGTTCGATGCCCTGTGGCAACAGACTGCAGACGACGTCGATGCGATCATCGAGGCGCAGGGCCTCAAGCAGATGAGCGACAGCGGCGAACTCGAGGGCATCGTCGAGCAGGTCATCGCGGCCAATGCGAAATCGGTCGAAGAGTTCCGCGCCGGCAAGGAGAAGGCGCTCAATGCCCTCGTCGGCCAGGTGATGAAAGCCTCGCGCGGCAAGGCCAATCCGGGTCAGGTCAATGCGCTGCTGCGGCAGAAACTTGGCGGCTGAGCGCCTGCGCAGGCGCGCCCCCTCCCACGCGCGCACCATGGCTGATATGCTCGAAATTCG
>CBDULG010000203.1:0-5947 GCA_965367985.1 uncultured Rhodocyclaceae bacterium | reverse complement strand
GCAGCCTTCCAGGATGTTCATGAAGCCGACGACATTGCTGTCGACGTAGGCGTGCGGATTCTCGAGCGAATAGCGCACACCGGCCTGCGCGGCAAGATGGATGACGCGGTCGAATTTTTCTTCGGCGAAGAGTCGTTCCATGCCGGGCCGGTCGGCCACATCGAGCTTGACGAAGCGGAAATTGGCGTGCGGTTCGATGCGCGCGAGTCGGTCGCGTTTGAGCTGCGGATCGTAGTAATCATTGAGGTTGTCGAGCCCCACCACCTCGTCGCCGCGCGCCAGCAGCACCTGGGACGCGTGCATGCCGATAAAGCCCGCGGCGCCTGTCACCAACACCTTCATTACCGATTTCCTGAATGCGAATTTTGTCGCGCATTGTCTCATAATGCGCCGCGATGTCGCGCGGGCCGACAAGCTTTGTAGCGATTAGGCGAGAATCGGCCTGCGTATAATCTGGCTCACATGACGACCACCGCAGCCTCCCCATGCTGACGCGCCCGATCTATACGACCCTGTGGACCTTGGCGCTGCCATTGGTCGTCGCGCGGCTGTGGTGGAAAGGTCGACGGCAGCCGGAATACCGCCAACATGTCGCCGAGCGTTTTGGCCGATACGCGATCAAGCCGCCCTCACCGTGCGTATGGATTCACGCCGTGTCGGTGGGCGAGACGCGCGCCGCGCAACCCTTGGTGAAGGCCCTGCTCGACCACGACCCTGCACTGAGCGTGATCCTCACCCACATGACGCCCACCGGCCGTGCCACCGCTGAGGCCCTCTACGCAGAACACGCCTGTCGGGTTAGCTCAGTCTACCTCCCCTACGATATTCCCCGGCTGCAACGCCGCTTTCTTGACCATTTCCGGCCGCGGGTGGGCATCGTGATGGAGACCGAGGTGTGGCCGAATCTGGTCGCGGCCTGCCAACGGCGCGGGATACCGCTGGCGCTGGTCAACGGTCGCCTTTCGGCACGCTCGCTGGCACGCTATCGACGCATCGAGCGGCTCGCGCGCGACGCCTTTTCCGGTTTTAAAATCGTCGCCGCGCAAACGCCGGCGGATGCGCAGCGTTTCGCCGAGCTTGGCGTCACACGGCTTGAAGTTACGGGCAACGTTAAATTCGACATCGCGCCCGACGCCGCACTGCAGGCACGTGGCGAAGCTTTCCGCCAAGCTATCGGCCCACGCAAAGTGGTACTTGCTGCGAGCACGCGCGAGGGAGAAGAGGCCTTGATCCTCGCGGCGGCAGGCAATCTCATCGACAGCGATGCGCTACTCGTCATCGTGCCACGCCATCCACAGCGCTTCGATGCAGTCGCCAGCCTCATTCGCGAAATGGGACTACGCGTGAGCCGGCGCAGCGAAACGCCCGACCCGCAGGCCAGCGATCAAGTCTGGCTGGGCGATTCAATGGGCGAAATGGCGGCGTACTACACGCTAGCCGATGTGGCGCTCATGGGTGGCACCTGGCTGCCCTTCGGCGGGCAGAATCTGATCGAGTGCTGCGCAAGTGGGACGCCGGTTCTGCTCGGCCCGCACACCTACAATTTTTCGGATGCCAGCGAACAGGCGATCGAGGCGGGCGGCGCGATGCGGTGCGTCGACGTGGACGCAGCAATGCGCGGCGCAGGCGTGTTGCTGGAAGATGACGCGCGGCGAATTGAAATGGGCCGCGCGGCTGAGGCCTTTGCCCGGAAACATGGTGGCGCCACAGCGCGCACGATGGCGCTTTTCGAACCGTTGCTCGATGCGGGCGAGTTTTAAAGGGTTGACCCCGCCTTACGAACTGATATCGGGGCGCGCTTGCCGCCGGCCGGTGTAGCGCGTAAGAGCGAAAAGCGTCATACGCCGATGGAATCATTCGGAGCGCCACCATGCGGCGAAATGCGCTCCGCTGTTGCGCCGTACGGCGTCATCTGAACTCGCTTCTAAGAGCTTGCAGCGACAGCATCAAGCCGGGCACATCGTCCCGGATGACGCCCCAAAGGATATCGTCGTCGATGCCGAGATAGCCGTGAATCAAACGGTTGCGCGTAGCGATGATCATTCGCCATGGAATCTAGGGATGCGCTGTCCGGATCGCCTCCGGAATATGGGTGGCGGCTTCGCCGATAAGTTCAAGGTTGCGCAGCGTAGCGTCGTAAGCAAGTCCGCTCGCTAAAACCAGCCTGGTCAAGCGCCTCGGTGTAGGTGAGAACCTTCCCGGCAAAGGCGATCATGTCGTCGACATAGAAATGCCACTCGCGTTTGGCAGGATCAGACATCCACCCGTTCCCGCTCGACATACGGGCGCAGTTCCGGGCGTAACGCCTTTTCGGTTACCAGGTCAATTGGGCTCCCGATCAGATCCTCAAGATAGAACTGGACGCCAAAATAGCGCTTGGACGTCGCCGGCCCGTCGAAGGCAACCAGAATATCGACGTCACTTTCAACCCCTGCGGTATCGCGGGCGGTCGAGCCGAACAGCGCAAGCCGCGTGACACCGAAAAGGATCTGCAACTCTGGTTTGGCGCGGCTGAGCAATTCGAGTACCCGCTGCCTTTTCATCTTTAAAGCCCCCGACCACATCTACTTGTGACCATCGTAGCCTGCGTAGAGTGGTAGAGCGAAGCGTGATCTGCCAAAAAGCAATCGTCCGGCAGGCGACCATGTGGCGGAATACGCTGCTTCGCTCTTCCGCCCTGCGCCATTGGCGTTGCTTTGGTGGGTTAAAACCCGCCCTTCGGTGTGACGCCGTTGCGCGTTCGGGCGTCGTCGCAGGGTCGGATTCATCCGGCCACCGCCACCCTCTCACACGGCGTGCAGTTACTGCGACACCGGCTGCGGTTCCAAAGGCATCTGCGGCCCAAGCGGCATCTGCGGCGGCGCCGTCAATAGCGCGTTGATCTGTTCGATATCGTCCTCGCCCAACGCACCCGCCGCCGCCTTGAGGCGAAGCTGCGCGATCAGGGTGTCGTAGCGTGCCTTGGCCAGTTGCTGCTCGGTATCGGCAAGTTGGCTCTGCGCGTTGAGCACGTCGATGTTGATCCGCACACCCACTTCGTAACCAAGCTTGTTTGCTTCGAGCGCCGACTGCGCCGAAACGCGCGCCGCTTCGAGTGCCTTGACCTGCGCCATGCCATTGACCACGCCGAGATACGATTCGCGCGCCGCGAGCGCTGCGGTGCGGCGCGCATCGTCCAGATCGGCTTCGGCCTTGGTGAGCAGCGCGGCGGCTTCACGCGTGCGCGACGTCACCAGCCCGCCCTGAAAGATCGGCACCTGAAGTTCGAGACCGATGGTTCGAACCGTGTATTCCGTGCGGCCACTGCCGAGGCTACTGCCACCTGAATCCGACTGCGCGTAGCTCGCCACCACGTCGACCGTCGGTAGGTGCCCTGCGCGATTGCGCGACACTTCGCGGTCGGCAATGCGGCTGGCGATTTCCTGACTTTGCACGCCGTAGCTGAAGCGCGTCGCGGCATCCACCCACTCGTCGATATTGTCCGGTTGTGGACGCGCCAGACTGGCCCCCTCGCGCAAGCCCTGCACACCATCGAGCGGATGTCCGATGATGCGGGCAAGATCGTGCTGCGCCACTTCAAGCGCACTGGTGGCGGCGATCACTTGCGCCGAAGTCAAATCGAATTGCGATTGCGCCTCGTGCACGTCGGTCACCGTGACGGTACCGACTTCGAAGCTCTTCTTGGCCAGCTCGAGTTGCTGGCCGGACGCCTCGCGTAAACTGCGCAGCGAATTCAGCGTGTCCTGCGCGTTGAGCACCGTGAAGTAGGCGTCGGACACGCGCACGATCAAGTCCTGACGCGCCACTTCGAACTGCGCATTGGCCAGCGTGGTCTGCAGTTTGCCTTGTTCGAACGCGACCCAGTTGGCCCAGTTGAACAGCGGCTGGCGCAGTTCCGCACCCCAGTCATTGCTGTTGAAATCGCGATCGACACCGGTGTAGGTGTTCTGGTTCCATTCCGTACTGGCCGATGCGCCAATGCCCGGCAGCAGACCCGCACGCCCCTGTACCG
This sequence comes from uncultured Rhodocyclaceae bacterium, assembly GCA_965367985.1. Classification (GTDB taxonomy): domain Bacteria; phylum Pseudomonadota; class Gammaproteobacteria; order Burkholderiales; family Rhodocyclaceae; genus Nitrogeniibacter. Next base: position 1,935 of record CBDULG010000203.1, on the reverse strand, counting down.
ACTTTTCCTGACCGGCGAGGCGCTCGGCACGGGCTGCCGCAAACTGCGCATCATTCTGCAGCGCGTCGCGATACACCGAGAGCAGATCGGCGCTCCACACCGCTGTTGAAAACAGACTTGCCACCACAATACAAACCGCGCGCTTCATTGAATTTCTTCTCCCGGAGATTCCGTGTCAGTACTGCGCCATGGCCGGATCGACCTCGCTCGCCCAACGGGCAACGCCGCCATCCAGATTGACCACGTTCGAAAAGCCGCGTTGCTCGAGAAACCTTGCCACCTGCATGCTGCGCATGCCGTGATGACAGATCACCACGATTTCAGCGTCCGCATCCAGTTCGTCGAAACGCGCCGGCACGGTGTTCATCGGGATCAGCGTGGCGCCTTCAAGACGGCAGATCTCGAACTCCCATGGCTCGCGCACATCGAGCAGCACGGGTGCTGGCTGCGAGGTGTCGTCCAGTCGTTGCCTGAGTTCGCCGGGTTGGATTTGTCGCACGCGTCTTCTCAGAAATGGAAAGCGTTGTCCCGTTTGGCATTTTTCAGCAGTGGCACCACGTTCTCGAACAGATCGATCGATTCGAACTCGCCCTCGCGCACACAGGTGACAAGACGCGCCACCATCAGCGGCGCTTCGCCGACGAAGGCAACCAAGCGCCCGCCAAGCTTGAGCTGCGCCTGGAACGATGGCGGCAGCAACGGCATGCCGCCGGAGACGACGATGACATCGTAGGGCGCGTGAACCGGCCACCCTTGGGCGCCATCGCCTTCTTCCACGTTGACGTTTCCGACGCCGGCGTTCTTAAGGTTATCGGCAGCCATCGCGGCCAGTTGAGGTTCAATTTCGATCGTGCGTACCCAATCGGCGCGCGCCGCGAGCAACGCAGCGAAATAACCGGACCCGGCGCCGATCTCGAGCACGGAGTCTGTCGCCTTGACCTGAGCGGCCTGCAACACCTTGCCCTCGATGACCGGCGACAACATGATCTGGCCGCATCCGATGGGGATCTCGGCCTCCGAGAAGGCCAGCGACTTGAAGTCGGGCGGTACGAATTCTTCGCGCCTGACGGTCATCATCGAATCGAGCACATCCTGATCCAGCACCTCCCACGGGCGAACCTGCTGCTCGACCATATTGAACCGCGCGCGCTCGAAATCCATTCTCGACTCCCTGTTCGTATATTAGCACAAGCTAATTTAAAGGACGGGCAAAACGTGATTATTCTAACGCAGTTGCTACCCCGCCGCGCGGCTTGCCATCCGCATTTTCGGGGTCGGGTTTGATGCGATACCACGCGGCATAGAGCGCCGGCAAAAAGATCAGCGTAAGCACCGTGGCGACCGCCAGTCCGCCCATGATGGCGACGGCCATCGGCCCAAAGAAATCGCTGCGGGTGAGCGGAATCATCGCCAGAATGGCCGCCGCCGCAGTGAGCATGATCGGCCGGAAGCGGCGCACCGTGGACTCGACCACGGCCTGCCACGGACTGCGCCCGTCCTCGCGATCCTGACGAATCTGGTCGACCAGAATCACCGAGTTGCGCATGATCATGCCCGACAGCGCGATGGTGCCGAGCATGGCGACAAAGCCGAACGGCTTGTTGAACAGCAACAGCGCGGCGGTCACGCCAATGATGCCCAGCGGCGCGGTGAGCAGCACCATCGCCACACGCGAGAAGCTCTGCAACTGGATCATCAGCACGGTCACCACCACGACGATGAACAGCGGCATACCGGCGGCCACCGAGCTGCCGCCCTGTGCGCTCTCCTCCACCGCGCCGCCCACTTCGATGCGATAGCCCAGCGGCAGCGTTTCGCGCATCGCGTCGATCTGCGCATCGAGCTGATCGACCACCACTGCCGGCTGCACGGTGCCGTAGAGTGTCGAGCGCCCGGTCACCGTCGGCACACGGTCGCGCCGCCAGATTACACCGT
>CBDULG010000202.1:0-5995 GCA_965367985.1 uncultured Rhodocyclaceae bacterium | reverse complement strand
TGCGCTGGCAAAGCCCGTGCGTCACCTCGACAAGTACAAGGATTACGTCTGAGTCGAGTTTAACAAGCCCTGCCCTGCATCACCGGGCGGGGCTTGGCTCCGACTCCGGCGCCAATCCGGCAGTTCCCTCCTCTCATTCCCTCTCTCCCATTCGGGGATGAGCCTTTGCCGGGGCCCTGGTGCATGCACCTCGGGTTGCCCGGCGATTTTTTTGCACGCTCGCGTGCAACGCATGTGAGGCACCGAACCATGAATCCACTTGACCGGATTATCGAAACGGCCCGCAAGTCGCCGGCCCGCATTGCACTGTCCGAAGGGGACGATGCGCGGGTGCTCGAGGCTGCCGTGCGCGCCACGCGCGAAGGCATTGCCCGCATTGTTCTGGTTGGCGACCGCGCGGCGATCACGCGGCTGGCCGGCGAACGCGGATTCGATTTGGACGGCATCGAATTCCACGACCCCGCCGAGGCGCCGCTGCAGCAGGAACTGGCGCAAACCTTTTTCGATCTGCGCAAACACAAGGGCGTCAGCCTTGAAAAGGCCCAGGCCGCGGCGGCCGACCCGCTGGTGTGCGCCAACTTGCTGGTCCGCACCGGCCATGTCGACGGCACCGTCTCGGGTGCGGTACGCACCACGCCCGATGTCGTGCGCACGGCCATCCAGGTGATCGGCTCGCACCCCGACTTCAAGCTGGTTTCGAGCTTTTTCCTGATGGTGTTCAACGAAGCGCACCACCTGCGACAGGGCGGCATGATTTTTTCGGATTGCGGCCTGGTCGTGGATCCGACCGCCGATGAGTTGTCTGAAATTGCCATGGCCGCATCGGACAGCGCACGCAGTCTGCTCATGGAGGAGCCGCGCGTCGCCATGCTTTCGTTTTCGACGCATGGCAGCGCCTCGCACCCGAACGTCGAAAAAGTGGCTGAGGCCACACGGCTCGTCAAAATGAAGCGGCCGCAACTTGCCGTCGATGGCGAGGTTCAACTCGACGCGGCCATCGTGCCCGATATTGCAGCGCGCAAGCTTTCCGACTCGCAGGTCAAGGGCAACGCCAACGTGCTGGTGTTCCCCAACCTCGATGCGGGCAACATCGGCTACAAGCTGGCCGAACGCCTCGGCGGCGCGATCGCACTTGGACCGCTGTTGCAGGGCCTGGCCAAACCGGCCAACGACCTATCGCGCGGCTGCAATGCCGATGATGTGTACTACGTCATCGCGATCACCGTGATGCAGGCACTGGCGGCCGCAGAGAACACAGGCGGAAGTGAGACCTCGCGACGGTGAGCGCCGACGCGCTCGCCGCGGTGCTCGCTTTCATCGCACTGGGAACCTACTTCCAGACGGTCACGGGCTTCGGATTTGGCATGATCGCGATTGGCGCAAGCAGTGGTCTGGGTTTGACTTCAGTCGCCGTCGTGGCGGCGGCGGTCAGCCTGCTGACGCTTGTCAATGGCGCTGTGGCGCTAAAAGGCCGCTTCCATCATGTCGACCGCCCGGCGGCGCTCGCCGTGTTGCTGGGCGTTGTGCCGGCAACGATCGCGGGCGTGATGCTTCTGAACTACCTGAGCGAATCCGCGGCGCTACTGCTCAAATTCCTGCTGGGCGGCGTAGTTGCTTTCAGCGGCGCACTCTTTGCCATGCGCCCGACGCAGCTCGAGCTGCGCTCGCACAACGCCGGCTTCTTCACCAGTGGCGTACTCGCAGGCTTGTTCGGCGGCGCGTTTGGCATGCCGGGGCCACCCGTCATCCTGCATTTCTATCGTCAGCCGATGGAACCGGTGGTGGTGCGCAGCATGCTGATTCTGATTATTGCAGCGGCGTCAGCCATGCGCACAGTTTACGTCGGCTTTCAGGGGGGCCTGACCTACGACGTATGGCTGATCACCGGTCTGGCGGCAATGCTGGTCGCACTCGCGACCGCGGCTGGGCGAAGATTTCCGCCGCCGCTGCCGCCGGTCGTGATGCGCCGCATTGCATTCAGCGTATTGATATTCATCGGTGTGAGCCTGATGGCTGCAGCGATCTCGGAATGGGCACTCATCGCGTGATGGGCGACACGTCGACTCCGGTTCCGCCGCACCGTTGCTTTACACAATGTCGACGGCAGGTTAGCAGGCGCGGTGCCCACCACGCCGGATGTGGCGCGAACCGCCATGCAGCTGATCGGTGCGCACCCTTCGTTAAATCGAATATTCAGTTTCTTCGTGATGGTGCGCGATGTGCCAATCGACGCCGCGATCATTCCAAATATTCCCGCGCGCACGCTGGCCAAACGCATCGGCGGTGGCGTGGCATTCGGTCCGTTGCTGCAAGGACTGGCGAAGCCGGCCAACGATCTGACGCGGGGTTGCAACGCGGACGACGTGTCTTAAGTCATTGGCGTGACGGTGATGCAGGCGCTGAGCGCCGCGCAAGGCGCTTGACAGTGATCCCGTCTGGTTCGCTCGCATGAGCCTCGAAACGATCCTAGCGGTACTCGCCTTCACTGCTTTCGGGTCGTATTTTCAGACAGTTACCGGCTTCGGTTTCAGCATGATCGTGATCGGCTCAGCGGGCGGCCTGGGTCTCGTGCCGGTCGCGGTGGCGGCGTCCGTGGTCAACCTGCTGACACTCGTCAACAGCGCAGTGGCGCTCCGCGGCCGATTTCATTTGGTCGACTGGCCGGCGGCACGCGCGCTGCTGCTCGGCATCGTGCCGGCAGTCATTGCCGGAATCATGCTGCTCGACTATCTGAGCGAGACCGCGGCGACACTGCTCAAGTTTCTGCTCGGCGCAGTCATTGTGTTCAGTGGCGTGGTCTTCGCAATTCGCCCGACGCAGTTGCCAAAACGCTCGCACAACGCAGGTTTCTTCGGCGCGGGGTTCTTTGCCGGCCTGTTTGGCGGCATGTTCGGCATTGCCGGACCACCGGTCATATTGTTTATGTACCGTCAGCCGATGGAACTGCTGATGGTGCGCAACATGCTGATTCTGGTCTTCGCGTTCACCGCCGCGATTCGTACCATCGTCGTTGGCAGTCAGGGCGCGCTCACTGCGGATGTGTGGCTGCTCGCCGGCCTGGGTGTGGTACTGGTCGCGCTCTCTACCATGGCCGGACGGCGCTTTCCCCCGCCACTCGCACCCCTCACGATGCGGCGGCTGGCGTTCAGCGTACTCATTTTCATCGGCCTGAGCGTCATGTTCGCTGCCGTCGTCCAGTGGCAGAACGCCGCATGATCGCCCGCTGCGAAATCACGGCCGAATTACGCTTATTCCTCCGGCGGAAACAGAATCCCGGCGATCTCGTCTGCGGCGCTGCGCAGTTGGGATTCACCGCGCAGCAGGTCATCCATCGTCATGCGGGCGGTGGGCGCGTGGCAGGCGATCGCCGCCACCACCTTGCCGTCCGGCGCACGCACCGGAATCGCTATCGCAACCATGCCGAGAATGAGTTCCTCGTTGTCCATGCCGATGCCACGTTTGGCGAGCCGGTCGAGCTCGGCTTCAAATGCCTGGCGATCGACAATCGTTCGCCGCGAGGCGCGCGTCAGGGTCAGGTAGCCCACCGCACGCTGCCTTTCGCGCAACGGCATCGACGACAGAAAGAGCTTGCCGCTGGCGGAGCAATGCATCGGCACCCAGGTGCCCGGCGGCAAGGTCATGCGCAGCGGCTCCTTGGTTTCGATACGCTCGACATACAGCACGCGATCACCATCGGGCACCGTCAGATTGCAGGACTCACCGAGCGAATCGACCAGTCGGCGAAGCACGGCACGACAGCGTCGCCGCATGTTGGAGCCGCGCAGCGTATCGAGGGCAAGCACGATCGATCGCTGACCGGGCACGAAGCCCCGCTCCGCCGGCATGTGCAAGACATACCCCTGCGCCTCCATTGCCTGCAACAGCCGCATCAGGCTGCTCTTGGGTACCTGCATGGTGGCGGCCAGTTGCGCCAGCGTCATCGGCAGCGGTGTCGCCGTAAGGTGTTCCAGCACGGTCAGCGCGCGCAAACGCCTGATGTCCTCGTTCGACAGCGTATTGCTCGTCCCAGCGTCCGGAACGTCGAGCGCTGCCTCTTCGTTCTGGTCTACTTTTCCCGAATTTCGTTTCATTTTTTGCCTTTTTTCGTCGAGCCTCTTGGTTTTCGCTACGACTCAAGACATAGTGTGACCACACGCATTTTGAAACGCTACGTTGCATTATCAATTATAAGCCTCGGCGGCAAATGTGCATGACCCCAATTGCCGACCACTTCATCAGGAGACAAGATCCATGACGATGCCCGAATTTGACTACATCGTGATCGGTGCCGGTTCGGCCGGTTGTGTGATGGCCAACCGCCTGTCGGCGGACTCGCGCAATCGCGTGTTGCTGCTCGAGGCGGGCGGTCCGGACAACAACCCGTGGATCCACATTCCGGTGGGCTACTTCAAGACCATGCACGACCCGAAGTACGACTGGTGCTACCGCACCGAGCCCGACGAAAACGTGGCTGGGCGCCGTATCGACTGGCCGCGCGGCAAGGTGCTGGGTGGATCGAGCTCGCTCAACGGCCTGCTCTATGTGCGCGGCCAGCGTGAGGACTACGACCGCTGGGCGGAACTCGGTAACACTGGCTGGAGCTATGAGGAAGTGCTCCCCTACTTCAAAAAGTCGGAAGACCAGGAGCGCGGCGCCAGCGAATACCACGGCGTCGGCGGCCCGCTGAAGGTCTCGGACCTGCGCCTGCGCCGGCCAATTGCCGACCACTTCATCGCCGGTGCCAAAGACATTGGCATCCCCTTCACCAAAGACTACAACGGTGAAAACCAGGAAGGCGTCGGCTATTTTCAGCAGACCGCCCACAAGGGCTTCCGCTGGAGCACCGCCAAGGGCTATCTGAAGCCGGCGCGAAAGCGCGCCAATCTGACCGTCGAGACGAAAGCGCAAACGATGCGCGTGCTGTTTGAAGGCAAACGTGCGGTCGGCGTCGAATACAAGCAAGGCGGCGAGGTTCGCCAGGCCAAAGCCAAGGCCGAGGTCATTCTCAGCGCGGGCGCCATCGGGTCGCCGCAGATTCTGCAAAATTCAGGCGTCGGCCCGGGGGATTTACTGCAGAAGGTCGGCGTGCCGGTTATTCACGATTTGCCCGCCGTGGGCCAGAATCTGCAGGACCACCTGCAGGTGCGTCTGGTCTTCAAGACCCGCGAGCGCACGCTCAACGACGAGGTCAACAATTTCCTTGGCCGCATGTGGGTGGGCATGCAGTACATGTTCAAGCGCAGCGGCCCGCTCACCCTGGCCGCCAGCCAGGTGGCGATCTTCACGCGCTCGTCGCCGGAAGTGGAGCGCCCCGACATCCAGTTCCACATGCAGCCGCTGAGCGCGGACAAGCCGGGCGAAGGCGCGCATCCGTTCTCGGCCTTCACCGCGTCGGTATGCCAGTTGCGCCCCCACAGCAAGGGGTATATCGAGATCAAGTCGAACGACCCGCTCGAGTATCCGGCCATACACGCGAAATACCTGTCGGACGAGCGCGACCATCCGGTGGTGATCGGCGGCGTCAAGGTGGCCCGCCGTATCACCCAGGCGCCGTCGATGAAGCCGTACATCCTTTCCGAATACGTCCCCGGCGAGCAGTTTCAGACCGATGCCGAGTTGCTCGACGCCGCACGCCGTTACAGTCAGTCGATCTACCATCCCTCGAGTACCTGCAGGATGGGCGTCGATGACAACTCAGTGGTCGACCCGCGCCTCAAGGTGCATGGCATCGACGGTCTGCGGGTGGTCGATTGCTCGATCATGCCCGAACTGGTTTCGGGCAACACCAACGCGCCGACCATCATGATCGCCGAGAAGGCGTCGGACATGATTCTGGCCGACAACCGCTGATCCCGACAAAGCCTGTCCAAATAAAAGTTTTTACCCGGGCAATATTGCCCATCCCTGCCACATAGAGGAGACACTCAAATGGCTGACAAGACACCTCTCGACCGCCGCGGATTCCTGCGCATTGCGAGCCGGTACGGGCTGACGT
>CBDULG010000201.1:0-6035 GCA_965367985.1 uncultured Rhodocyclaceae bacterium | reverse complement strand
CTGGTCTTTGCCGCGCTGGCCGGCAAGCCCTTCCAGCCGGAGAGCGACGTCCGCCTCATGCTGGCTACGCTGGCATTGGTGATTGGCTCGGGCCTTGCCGCATGGGCGCTGGCGCGCGTCACCGGCATCAACGGCAAGACGCTGGTGCCGCCATTGATGTTCAACAACAGCGGCAATCTCGGCCTGCCGCTGGCCGTGCTCGCCTTTGGCGATGCGGTGCTGGCGCCCGCGGTGGTGATGTTCATGGTCTCCAACCTGACCCATTTTTCCTTTGGTGCCTGGTTGCTCGACCATAACGCGCGCCTGCTCACTATCTGGAAGATTCCGTCGGTCTTCGCAACCTTTGCCGGCGTCGCGGTGAGTGTCAGCGGGATAGAAATCTGGCCGCCGCTGCTGCTGTCGATCAGGATGCTAGGAGAGATTTCGATCCCGCTGATGCTCTTCGCGCTGGGCGTGCGGCTCACCGATTCGCGCATTACGGCCATCGGAGTCGGTGTGTTCGGCGCCGTGGCGCGGCCGCTGATCGGCATGGCGATCGCGGGCCTGCTGTTATTGCTGTTCGATTTCCCGCCGCAGGAGCGCGCGCTTGTGCTGATTTTCGGTGCCTTGCCGCCGGCGGTACTCAATTACATGTTTGCCGAACGCTACGATCAGGAGCCGGACAAGGTGGCCTCGATGGTCTTGATCGGCAATCTCGCGGCGGTGGTCTTCTTGCCGATCGCGCTCGCTTTGGTTCTGCCGTAGATTCGGCCATGCAAACAGGAGAACGCCCGATGACCGAACAGGTATTCGTCGCCGACCCCTACGCACAGCGTTGCGAGGCGGTCGTGGTCGATGCTGCAGCGGGGCGCGTCGTGCTCGATCGCACCGTGTTCTATCCTACCGGCGGCGGCCAGCCCGGCGATACCGGGCAATTGTTGCTCGCCGGCGGGGCGGCAATCGAAGTGCTGGGCACGATCAAGGGCGAGAGCGGCGAGGTGGTGCATGAAGTCGACGCACTGGTGGCGCTGCCGCGCCCCGGCACGCCCGTCACGGCACGTATCGACTGGGCGCGCCGTCATCGCCTGATGCGCTTTCACACCGCGCTGCACCTGCTGTGCGCGGTGGTCGGTGCGCCGGTCACGGGCGGACGCATGAGCGAAAACAAGGCGCATCTGGACTTCGATATCGACATGAGTGCGCTGGTCGCCGCAGACATCGAGGCGCGGCTTGCGGAGCTGGTCGCAGCGGACTCGCCGGTCGAGCCGGGAGAGATCACCGAGGCCGCGCTCGATGCCGATCCGGGGCTGGTCAAGACCTTGTCAGTGCAGCCGCCGCGCGGTCAGGGCGCGGTGCGCACGATTCATATCCCCGGCGTCGATCTTCAGCCCTGCGGTGGCACGCATGTCAAACATACTGCAGAGATCGGCGCGCTCAGGGTGGTGAAAATTCGCAGCGAGGGGAAGCGGAACAAGCGTGTGACGATCGCCTTCGCCGATGCCACCTGACGTGTTTGCTTACGTTTTCAGCTTGTCTCGCGTGGCGCGTGAAGCGACGATTGGGAACGAGGGGGCGACTTGCTGCAGGGCGCCGTGATCGAATGTTTCGAGGGGGAAGTGACATGACCGTGACCCGCGTTACCCAGGTCATTGCCGAGTCGGAAACCAGTTTCGAAGACGCCATTTGTTGCGGCATCGCGCGTGCAAAGGCGCGCCTTGCCAATGTGCAGGGTGCCTGGGTGCAACAGTGCCGGGCACATGACGACGCCCGCCGGCGCCGCGCATACAGGGTGGCGATGAAGGTCGCCTATTTCGACGAATCCTGACCGTTAATTGTGACGTTGTTTTGCAGCATGCGCTTGCCCCCGCGGATCTGAGCGGCGATAGTGACCCTTCCGAACTGCCCTTGCGCGACCGGGTGGCCTGTCAACAAGAAAGGAGAATTGAATGAGTGTTGCACGCGTTACGGAAATTACTTCAGAATCCAAGAAAAGCTTTGATGATGCGATGGCCAAGGGCATCGCACGCGCCAGCAAGACGCTCAAGAATGTGCGTGGGGCCTATATCCAGGATCAAAAACTGGTTGTCGAGAAGGGCAAGATCACCAGCTATCGCGTGGTGATGAAGGTCACCTTCGTACTCGAATAGAACGCGCGCCACACAGCGTAAAACGGCCGGGCAGATGGCGTGCCCGGCCGTTTCGCATCAACCGCGATCAGGTCTGACGTGGCGTGCGCATCAGCACCAGCTCTTCGGCGCTGGTCGGATGCACGGCCAGCGTGCGGTCGAGGTCGGCCTTCGTGGCGCCCATGGTGATCGCCACGCCGAGGGCCTGAATGATCTCGCCGGAATCCGCGCCGAGCAAATGGGCACCGAGCACCTTGTCGGTGTCGGCATCGACCACCAGCTTCATGTACGCACGCTCATCGCGGCCGGCGAGGGTGTGTTTCATCGGGCGGAAGTCGGATTCGTAGATGGTTACGGCATGGCCCGCCGCAATCGCCTCCGCTTCGGACAGGCCGATGGTGCCAAGCGCCGGCTGGCTGAACACTGCGGTGGCGATGAGCCGGTGATCGACCGTGCGCGGCGTGCCGCCGAACACGCTGTCGGCGACCGCGCGCCCTTCGGCAATTGCCACTGGCGTCAGCGCGACGCGGTCAGTGACATCACCAACGGCGTAAATATTTTCGACGGTGGTGCGCGAATCGGCGCTGACCACGATCGCTCCGTTCGGCCCGCTTACTTCGACGCCCACGGTCTCGAGTCCGAGGCCTTTGGTATTGGGCTGACGGCCGAGTGCCTGCATCACCACATCGGCCTCGATCGTGCTGCCGTCCTTGGCGGTGGTGCGGATTCCGTTTGCGGTGCGTTCGAGTTTTTCCACCGCAAAGCCGGGGCGCAGAATCACCCCGCGGTCGGCCATTGCGGTGGCCAGACGGTGCCGAACGTCCTCGTCGAAGCCACGCAATGGTAATTCGGCGCGGTAGGCCAGCGTCACCTCGCTGCCGAAGCCGGCGAAAATGCCGGCGAACTCGACCGCGATGTAGCCGCTGCCAAGCACCAGCAGACGGCGCGGCAGCTCGGTGAGATCGAGAAGCTCGTTGGAGGTGATGGCGAGCGAAAGACCTTCGACCGGCGGTTGACTCGGATGGCCGCCGGTGGCGATGAGAACGTGGCCGGCGGTCACCTGCCGCCCGCCGACATCGACGGTGTGCGTGTCGACCAATCGCGCCTGCCCCTCGAGCAGGGTCACGCCGCTATCGACCAGCATGCGCCGATATATGCCCTCGAGGCGCGCAGTTTCGCGGTTTTTCGCTTCGATCAGGGTGCGCAGATCGAAATCGGGCGGCACGCCCGACCAGCCGAAGCCGGTCGAGTCGGCAAAGGCGTCGGCGAACTGAGATGCGTACATCAGTAACTTCTTCGGTACGCAACCGCGAATTACACAGGTGCCTCCGACGCGGTCGCCCTCACAGATCGCAACACGCGCGCCATGTGCCGCGGCGCGCCGGCTCGCCGCCACGCCACCCGAACCGGCGCCGATGGTGACGAGATCGAATTCGTATGAGGACATTCGCTAACCCCTGTGAGGCAAATGGTAATGCCCAGGAGTGTAGCAGCGCGGCGTCCGGCGGGTGGTGCGTATGCGGCCCAGCGCGCGGGGTTTCGCAGCCGCGCGCCAGGCAAGCCGACTCCTGCGTGGCCGCAGCACATCGGCACACGAGCCGAGGGCGCCGCATTCGAGTCAGTCGTCGCGCTCTTCCTTGACGATGCGGGCGTCGACCGGGTCCGCATAAATTTCAAGCTTGCGGCCATCCTTGTCCGTCGCCTTGACTTCGTAACAGCCATCGTCGTCGGCTTCCACCTCGCGCACCGTGTAACCCATGGCGGTGAAATGTTGCTCGACGGCCTCGCGGCTCATCCATTGGTCTCTTGGCGCGTCGGTGCAGCTTTCGCTGGCCAGAACGTTCAGGCTGGCCGTAGCCAGCGTCGCGCAAAGAATAAGAGTCGTCGTCTTCATGGTCATGCTCCTAGCTTGGGTTGAAGGGTGTGAAACGCAGTGTTAGGCACGGGGATTAAGGGCGGCTTAAGCGCGTCAAGCGGGGGTGTTTCTGAATGTAAGTGAGTTGTCCCTCCGTGGACCGAGCGGGGGAGACATCATGGGCCGGCGGGGATGCAAAAAACGTTCAGTCCAACACCATGAAGAGAAGTGGCTTGTCGCGCCTAATGGAGCGTCGATCAACCAATACGGAGGTGTCAGCCATCGCGAGGGTAGGTCCGCCTATCGCATGACGGTCGCGTGACATAGTTCACACTTTCTGGGGCCTTCGCACGCGATTCTTTCCATTGTCGATTGGCCACGGATTCCGACTAGATCGATAGCCTTGTTGTCCACAAAATTACCTTAAATACAAGCAATTAGGTGGGAAATTTAGTTTTCGCTTTGGTGCTCAAAGCACAACCGATCGAATGCGGTCGGCGCTGAGTTGTTCCATCGTGAGACAGGCTCATCTATGAGGTCATGTCGCCAAGATAAGTGTTTGAAATGTAGTACAAAAAAGCGAATGTGACGAAGTGTTTCGGCAATTTGCTCGATGTCCAGTTGTGTCAACGATGGAACAGGTGACGTTCGCGTCAATCAGCCACGCGAAAAGCATATCCGCTGAAAGCCAAGCAGAGCCGCCGATTGGGTGTCGCTGCCGAGACTGGCGCGGAACTTGCATTATCTGTTCCCGGAGGGCCGGCGATCTTGTTGGTCCCACAAATTGAACAAGGGAGAAAGGCAATGAGACTGACGCTGATTTCAGCTGCATTGGCACTTGCGTTCGGTGTATCGGGGGCCGTACATGCGAACCCGGTGGTCAACGGGGACAATGCCGGCCGTGGCGCCGGCAACGACACCGTCGATCAATCATCCACAGCGAATTCGACGCAGGGCAACGGGCCCAACGCGAACGAATATTCGAACGTCTACGTGGGCAGCAACAACACTGACACGTCGGACACCAACAACAACAAGAGCACAGGCGACAATCGCGACAACGCCGGCGCCGCCACCGCGCAGGACTACGGCAACGCCGCCGCCAACAACGGCAGCACGGCGACCAGCAATTTCAGCGACGCCTTCAACAACTACACCGTGACCGCGACTTCGACGCTCAGCGGCACGGTTACAGACAACGCGATCAACAACATCGGTAACGTCGTCACGAATAACGGCAACGCCAATGGCGCACGGGCCGGCGACGGCGGTGCGGGCGGGAGTGGCACCGGTGGCAACGGCACGGGTGGTGATGCCACTGGCGGTGCCGGGGGTAACGGCGGTCAGGCCGGTAGCGGCGGAAATGGTGGCGCTGGCGGTTCCGGCGGCACGGCGTCCAATGGCGACGCCAGCGCGGGCGACGTGACCAACGGTGGCGCCACCAACGGCAGTGCGACGGCAGGTGATGGCGGAAACGGCGGCGCTGCGAGCGATGCGACCGGCGCCAACGGCGGCAACAGCGGAGACGCGACGGCCACTGGTGGTGTGGGTGGTAACGGTGATGGCGGTGACGGTATCGGTGGTGTCGGCACGGGTGGCGCAGGCGGCACGGCCGCTGGCGGCGCAGGTGGAACGGCCGCAGGCGGTGCTGGCGGCGCAGGTGGATCCGGCGACGGCGGTACGACCGGCATGGCCAATGGCGGCGCGGGTGGCAACACCGGTAACGCAGATGGCGGCACCGGGGGTTCGGGTGGTTCCGGCGGCAACGGCGGTGATACGGGAAGCGCAACGGCCGGAAACGGCGGCGCGGGCGGCAACGGTGGTAACGGCGCCCAGGGCAACGGAACCGGCGGCGACGGCGTCTCCACGACCACCGCCTCCGGCGGCAATGGCGATTCGACGTCGACCGGCAGCGGCGGTAACTCCAACAACGACGGTGGCACCGGCGGCATGTCGACGGCAACCGCGGGCGACACCCTCGGTGGCGCATCCGGCGCGGGTGGCACGACTGGCGGCCAGGGCAATGGCGGCGTAGCCGACACCGATTCGACGGGCGGCAATGGCGGTGGCACGAA